>JBDKTA010000043.1 GCA_039680605.1 Planctomycetaceae bacterium
ACCTGCCGTCGAGGATGAAGATCATGCCCCCGCCGCTGACTGCTTCGTAGCGATGTAGTGAAGACTTTCAGGGCGCTGCCCTTGATAATAAAGCACTTACGTCGCCAACTGCGGAAGTTGGGCTAACTTTCGGCGGGAGGTTCGTCAGAACCCTCGGTTTTCCCAAAAAACCTCTGCGAACTCCGCGATCTCTGCGGTGAAACCTATTGCCGCAATGTGCCCGTTGCTTTGCCGACGGCCTTGAGTTGCGCGACGATCGCGTCTGTCAGGCGGCCTTTGGTGTCGTGCGGGCAGTCCCAGGTCACGGCGCCGCCGGCGTCGGTGAGGCGCTTGGTGATGACGGTGGCCTCATCGCCCTGGTAGCGCGGGCGGGCGCTGCCCCAGGTGGTGCCCAGGTAGCACAGCGTGTGCCACTGACAGCCGTCGACGAAGCGCCCGGGACAGACGACGTTGTTGAGCTTGTGCAGGTTGCCCGCGGTGTAGTCGTCGAAGGGGGTATTGCGTTGCGTGCCGTGGGGCGGGCTGAAACCCAGATTCGCGTTGGGGTTGCCGGCGCGGGCGGCCTCGGCGATCAGCTTTTGAAACGCGGTGTTCCTGGCCGCATCGATCTTCATTGCCGGGTCGTGCCTGGCGAAGCTGTTGTCGAACCACCAGCCCTTGACCTTGGTGCCGTAGCGGAGGGAGAATTCTTTCAGCATGTCGGCGTGGAATTGCACGTCGGCATCGTTGGGCTTCCACTTGATGTTGGTGTTGAAATAGAGCATCAGCGGCAGATCGTACTTGGCCAGTTCGTCGGCCAGTTCCACGATCAGGTCGCGCTTGGGGCACTTGCCCGGGAACCGCTTCTCGTAGACGGCGCTGGGAGCGATGGGGTGCTCGGCGTGGATCGACGTGATCATGAGATACCCCGCCCCGACCTCATGCGCCTGCCGCGCCAGGGCAGCCACGTCGAACCCGTCCATCGCCTGAGCCCAGGTTCCCTTGGGCAGGGTGCTGCCGGCGTGAATCATCACGCCCCACTTGGCCTTGTGCATCCAGTCGGTCTTGCCAGGCCGCGACGCCGTCGCCGGTTGCGTCTGCGGCTGCGCAACCGCCAGCGCCGTCGCCAGGGCGAAACCCGCCAGGGCGAGCATTAAAATCACCGTTCGTGCGAGCATGATCTTTCCCTGCCGTTCTCTCTGTGTTCTCTGTGTCTGTGTGGCCTAACGTGTCGCCAAGGGACCGTGGCTGTCGGTCTGCTGCCTCCCGCCACGGCGCCCGGGGGTGATAGTTTTAACCCGGCGTCGCGCTGTTAATCTTGCAAGAAAACTCGTTCTGCCATACCATACGGTGCTTTTCAAAGAGGATCATGAATGGACCTGACCGTCTGGAAAAGTGCGTCGCTGAAGGGCACAGCGAAACTCCCGCCCAACAAGAGCCATTCCTTCCGCGCTCTGATCATGGCGTCGCTGGCCGAAGGCGTCAGCAAGATCATCGCCCCGGCCGTCTCCAACGACTGGATGCGCGGGATCGAGGCCCTGGAAATGCTCGGCTCGACGGTCTCTCCCAAGGCCGAACAGGTCTGGGAAGTGACCGGGGTCGCCGGCAAGCTCAAGACGCCCGAGGACATCCTCGACTGCGGCAACAGCGGGATCATCCTGCGGTTCTTCACGGCCCTGGCCTCCTGCTGCGGCGGCTACACCGTCCTCACCGGCGACCACTCGCTGCGATTCATCCGCCCGTGCCAGCCGCTGCTGGAGGCGATCAACCACCTGGGCGGGTGGGCGGTTTCGACCAAGGGCGACGGCCATGCCCCCGTCGTGGTGCGCGGGCACCTCAAGGGCGGGCGCTGCGAGATCGACGGGGCCGACAGCCAGCCGATCTCGGCGCTGCTGATCGCCACAAGCCTGGCCGACGCGCCCAGCGACATTATCGTCTCCAACCCCGGCGAGAAGCCCTGGGTCGCGATGACGCTGGACTGGCTGACCCGCTGCGGCGTCGAGTTCAGCAACGACAACTACACCCACTACCGTATCCGCGGGCGCAGCGTCTGGAAGGGCTTCGACTTCCGCGTCCCGCTGGACTGGTCGGCGGCGCTGTATCCCATCGCCGCGGCGGTGCTCTCGCGCGATAGCGAAGTGACGCTTCCAGGCCTGGACTTCGCCGACAGCCAGGGCGACAAGGGCGTCATCACCATCCTGCAGGAGATGGGCGCCAGGATCGACGTCACGCCTGAGGGCGTGACTGCACGATCGTCGCAGCTCAAGGGCCGCACCATCGACTGCAACGACTTCATCGACCAGTTCATGCTGCTGGCCGTCGTCGGCGCCTGCGCCGAGGGCGAGACGGTTCTGACCAACGCCGAGATCTGCCGCCACAAGGAATGCGACCGCATCAGCGAAATGGCCAAGGCCCTCAAGATCATGGGCGCCGAGGTGCAGGAACGCCCCGACGGGCTGATGATCCGCCGCAGCCGCCTGCGCGGCGCCGAACACGACAGCCGCAACGACCACCGCATGGTCATGACCCTGGCCGTGGCGGGCATGGTCGCCGAAGGCAAAACCCTCATCAAGAACATCGACTGCGTCAAAAAGACCTTCCCCGAGTTCGTCCACCAGATGCAGTGCATCGGCGCCGAACTGCAGGTGGATTGAGCAAAAGCTATCCGGACCTGCAACCGGAGGACATTGTGGAAGCGTTGAGTTACAGCAGACAGTTTCGCCTCGACGATCATCTGGAGAAGCTGTACCGCCAGGCTGCCCGGCCGCTGGCGATGAAAGCGACCACCATCGCCGCCTTCAATGTCTGGAAGGCCGAGCTTCGGGCGGCCGTGCTCAAGCTGCTGGGAATCGCGGGGCGCAAGCGTCCGCGGCCGGCGGCGCAGATGCTCCGCGAAATCGACTGCGGCAAGTACGTCGAGCAGAAGTGGTCGCTCGATGTCGGCGAAGGCGCAGCGGCCCCGATGTATCTGCTGGTGCCCAAGACGCCCCCGCCGTGGAAGCCGATCCTCGTCGTCCACGGCCACAACGCCAGCGCCCAGACCATGCTGGGCCATTCTTCCGACCAGAAGACCCGAGCGGCCGATCTGGCCATCGACGACAACTACGCCCAGGCCCCGGCCGAGGCGGGCTACTTCGTCTGCGCGCTGGAGCAGCGGGGCTTTGGCGAGCGGCTCAGCCGCGACGTCGAACCGGGCGGCTGGACATGCACCGACCGGCACATGGCGTTCTTCCTGCAGATGATGGGGCGCACGCTGATCGGCGAGCGGTGCCACGACGCGATGTGCGCGATCGACTACCTGCTGACGCGCGACGACCTGGTCAAGGGCACGCTGGGCATGACGGGCAACTCCGGCGGCGGCACGACGACGCTCTGGACGGCCGCCCTCGACGAGCGGATCGCCTGCCCGGTCACGAGCTGCTACCTGTGCTCGTTCAAGGCCTCGATCATGGACATCACGCACTGCGAGTGCAATTACGTACCCGGCATCGCCGCGCTGTGCGAGATGGGCGACATCGCCGCCATGATTGCCCCGCGGGCGGCCATGTTCATCGCCGGCGAGAAAGACACGATCTTCCCCATCGCGGCGGTGCGCGAGCAGTTCGCCACCGTGCAGAAAGCATACGACCTTCTCAAGGCGTCCGACCGCTGCAAGCTGGCGGTGCATGAGGGCCCGCACGCGTACAAGCACGCCTTCGCGCAGGAATGGTTCGTCAAGCACCTCTAGTCAGGCAGATCGACATGGCAAAAAGCGCCCGCCCCAACATCCTGTTCTTCTTTTCCGACCAGCAGCGCTGGGACACGTGCGGTTGTTACGGTCAGCCGCTGGGCGTGACGCCCAACCTCGACGCCATGGCGCGCGACGGCGTGCGGTTCGCCAACGCCTTCACCTGCCAGCCGGTCTGCGGGCCCGCGCGGGCGTGCATTCAGACGGGGCGCTGGGCTACCGAGCTGAGCTGCCCCACAAATGGCTGCCGCCTGCCCGTCGAGCACCCGACGGTCGCGCGGCTGCTGCGCGGCGCCGGCTATGAGTGCGGGTACATCGGCAAGTGGCACCTGGCCAGCTACGACGGGGCCGGCACGAGCTACTATGACCGCCCCGTTCCCGCGGCGCTGCGAGGCGGATATGACGATTACTGGCTGGCCAGCGACGTGCTCGAGTTCACCAGCCACGGCCACGACGGGCACATGTGGGACGGCGCCGGCAACCAGCGCGACTTCCCCAAGGGCCGCTACCGCGTCGACGCCCAGACCGACTGGGTGCTGGAATATCTCGACTCGCGGCGCCAGGACCGCCCGTTCTTCCTGATGACCAGCTACATCGAGCCGCACCACCAGAACGACCATGCCCGCTACGAAGGCCCGCACGGCAGCAAGGATCGCTGGGCGGATTATCTCGTCCCCGGCGACCTCGTCGGCACCGGCGGCGATTGGCGCAAGAACTATCCCGACTATCTCGGCCAGTGCAACAGCCTGGACCTGAACCTCGGCCGCATCCGCGCGCGGCTCGAAAAACTCGGCATCGCCGACAACACGCTGATCATCTATACCAGCGACCACGGCAGCCACTTCTGCACCCGCAACAGCGAATACAAGCGAGCCTGCCACGACGGGTGCATCCACATCCCGATGGTGATCGCCGGGCCGGGCTTCACCGGCGGCAAGGTCATCGAGCCGCTGGCGAGCCTGATCGACATCCCCGAGACGATCCTGGCCGCCGCCGGCGTCGCGGTGCCCGCGTTCATGCGAGGCCGCCCCCTTCAGCAGGTGGTCAAAAAAACTCCGCGCGACTGGCCGAGGGAAGTCTTCATCCAGATCAGCGAAGACCACACCGGCCGGGCGCTGCGCACGCACCGCTGGACGTACGAGATCCAGGCCAAGCGCGCCGACTGGTATCGCATCCACGGCTTCGATTACGTCGAGGCCTACCTGTACGACAACCAGGCCGATCCGCACCAGAAGACCAACCTCGTCGCCGAGCCCGGCTTCGCAAGCATTCGCGCCGAACTGGCCGCGCGGCTGGCGCAGTTGATGATCGACGCCGGCGAACCGCGCCCGGCGATTTCCGCCGCCGCGGCAACATAAGGACGCACATGGGTACCGGCAGCAAGATTCCGCGTTACGATTTCCACATTCACGCCAAGTACTGCGCCTGCGGCGGATGCAGCATGGAGGTTGCAGAAATCGCCCGCCACGCCGCTGCGGCCGGCACGACGGCGCTGGCCATCACCGACCACGTCAACAACGTCGCAATGCTCGAAAAGCACCGCCCGGTTCCCGCCGACATCCGCGCCGCCGGCAGCGACCTGGAGATCTTCTTCGGCGTCGAGGTGAACTTTCTCGACCCCGCCCAGCCGCTGCCGTTCACGGCCGAGCTCAAGGCCGAGTACGGCGTGCAGTTCGCCATCGGCGGCCCGCATCATCATTATCTTGAAGAGCGCGATATCCCCAAGATCATCGACGCTGTACACCGCATGCACCTGATCATCTGCGAGAATCCACTCATCGACGTGCTGGTGCATCCGTACTGGTTCGGGCACGGGTCGTTCACGCCCAAGGGCTGGGCGATGTTCGACGTGAACGACTTCAAGACGGTGCCCGCCTCATACGCCCGCGAGCTCGGCCAAGCGGCCGCCGCGACGGGCACGGCCATCGAGATCAACGCCAGCGCCTGCTTCCTGGCGATGGGCGGCGACGACTGGCGAGCGGCCTACATGGACTACCTGGCGATTCTCGCCGAGCAGGGCGCGACGTTCTCGACCGGCTCGGACTCGCACGGCTACGACGGCCTAAAGCAGATCGAGTGGTCCTGGAACGCCGCCGAAAAGCTCGGCCTCGACGAGACCCGCATGTTCCGCCCCAAGTGCAAACCGTTGAATAAATGAACGTTGTTCTGCGTCCCATAGGGACGCCGGGGATATAGCCGGGGGCGCAGCCCCCGGAACGGTGGAATATACCGGTTCCGCCCCGAAGGGGCGGGAGGAGTTCCGGGCACACGATAACCTCGTCGCCCCGTCGGGGCCCCCGGCTATGCTCCCAGAGCCTCTTCGAGGCTCAGAAGAACGTCACGTGCTTACAAACACCTTGCGCGGTTTGAGCAGGCGGTCCGGCGTTGGCTCGGACAGCGCGAGAAGGCCGCCGTCCGGTGCGAGCAGGACCACCTCTTTCGCTGTCGTGAATTGATTGTCCGCAAGGCGCAGCGGCTGGCCCATATTGATGCGCTTCACTTGCTCATCATCGAGCGTCAGCTTCGGCAAGTGCTCGACGGCCGCCAGCGGGGAGATCAAGTCGCCAGGCAGTTCCACTGCGTCGACGCTCTTGGCGTTTTCCAGGCGGAACTCGCCCACGGCGGTTCGGGTCAGCGCGGAGCAGTAACCTCCCACACCCAGGGCGGCGCCGATGTCGCGCGCCAGCGAGCGGATGTACGTGCCCGCCTGGCAGCGCACGTCGATCTCCAGGTGCGGCCAGTCGTAGCTCAGCATCGTCATCTCGTACACGTGTACGCTGCGGGCCTTGAGGTCGAAACTCTTACCCGCGCGAGCGAGCTTGTACGCCCGCTGGCCATCCACGTGGACGGCAGAATGCGCCGGCGGCACCTGGGAGATCGTCCCGGTGAATTGCCGCAGCGCCGCGCGCACGGCGGATTCATCCGGCGTAGCATGGGCGTCTCGCCCATGAGTCGCAGGGGCATCTTGCCCCTGCCTTAGATCTGATTCCACGGGCGAGACGCCCGTGGGACTCACAGGCAAGATGCCCGTGCTACGGGTGATGGGCCCTTCGGGGTCGTCGGTGGCGCTGACGGCCCCGAGGGTGACTTGCGCGCGGTAGCACTTGACGGCCGCCTGCACGTAGTCGGCCAGTCGCGTGGCGTGTCCGACGCAGAGCACCAGCACGCCGTTGGCGAAGGGGTCGAGCGTACCGGCGTGGCCGATCTTGACGCCGCGCCCCAGGCGGCGGCGCGCGGCGGCCACGATATCGTGGCTGGTCGGCCCGGAGGGCTTATGGATGTTGAGGAATCCGAACATTCGTGCGCGAATTTTACGGCGCCGGCGGCGTTGATGGAACGCAAATTAATGAAATAGAAGAACTTGCGGAGATTTCAGTGTTTTGTGCCGCGGGCTCATGTCGGGGGGCGTGTTTTGCCGATAGTTACTTCGCGTGTCCAATAGACTCAACAACACGACGCAACATGCCAGGCCCGCCCGAACGCGGCGAAAGCACTTCAGCATCGACCACGCCAACCGCTGCCTGGTGCTGCTCAACCGCGTGGTAGCCGACATCGTCGTCGAATACCAGCGCCTGGGTGAATACCAGGAGACGCTCGAGGCCGGCGGGTCCGACGACGACGTCCGCCGCCGCACTGAAGGGCTGCTGACGCGATCGGTCACCCGAATCCGAATGTGCCTGGAAGAGCTAGACGACCTGGGCGTGGAGATTACCGACTGGTCGCGCGGGTCGGTGGATTTTCCCTCCCTGGCGGCTGGGCGCGAGATCCGGCTCTGCTGGGCCCTGGGCGAAGACCGCGTGCGCTTCTGGCACGAGGTCAACGAAGACCCCGCCGCCCGCCGCGCCATAGACACTGTTCCCATTGCCGACGCTGCCCCCGCGGAGCTCTGAAGCTCCGCATCTGCACCATCGGCGCAGATGAGCGGCCCCTGAACGTCCGACAGGGGCCGCTTTTTTTCTTCTCCAGGAAGCCGCTACGCCGCAAGCGGGCTCGCTTCGACAAAACGCTTATGCCCTCGGCGGCGCGGGCTTTTCGACAATCGCGGGTACCACCGCCGGGGCGGGGGCGTCCGCCTTTGGTTCGCCGGAGGCCTTGCCCAGGTACTCGGGCAGTTCCAGTCCGGCGAGTTTGGCCAGCTCGTGGATCGGAGGCAAGACGCCCATGAGCCGTCGGCCGAGGCCTTCGATCCCGCCGCCGTTGCCGTTGCCGCCGCCGTCCCAGACGACGATCTTTTCGATGGGCAGGTCCTTGATGGCCTGGGCCTGGATCGCGGCGATCTCCTGCATCTTTTCGATCAGCAGCAACCCCGCCGCCTGCTGGGCGCTGGCGCAGGCCTCGACCAGGCGCTTGTAGCCCTCGGCCTTGGCGTTGAGGACGGCCTGGACGCCCTGGCCTTCGGCGGTCATGCGTTTGATGGTGGCCTCGGCCTCGCCTTCGGCGATGCGGATGGCTTCCTGCCTTCGCGCGTCGGCGGCGATAACGACTTTCTCGCGCTGGATGTTGATGGGCACGATTACTTCGGCGTTGAGGCGGGCCTGCTCGCGCAGGGCCTTGGCCTCTTCGGCCTGCTTCTGGGCGATCTGCTCGGCCACGCGGATGGCGCCGTCTGCCTGCCGCGAGGCGGTTTCGGATTTGTTGCGGGCTTCCTGCTCGGCAACGGATTGCGTGGCGCGATAGGCGGCTTTTTGAGCCTCGGCGGCCGTTTCGGCGTTGACCGCTTCGGCCTCCAGCGCCGCGGTCTTCTGGCGGCGGTTGCGTTCGGCGGTGGCCTCGCCGATCTGGGCCTCGGCGGTGGCGGCCGCCACAGCGACGCGCTGGTCGCGGTTGCGTTCGGCCACGCCGGTCTGTCCGGTCTTTTCCTGCTCGGCCACGTCGATGTTGGCCTGGTTGATGGCTTCGGCGGCGGCGCGGCGGCCCAGGGCCACGATGTATCCCGACTCGTCGTCGATGTCGCGGATGTTGACGTTGATCAGCGCCAGGCCGATCTTTTCGAGCTCGCCGCTGACGGAGTCGTTGACGGCCGCCAGGAATGCCTGGCGGTCGCGGTTGATGTCTTCGATGCGCATGGTCGCCAGCACCGCGCGCATCTGGCCGAGGATGATGTCCTGCGCCTGGTCCTGGATCTGCGTGCGGGTCAGGCCCAGCAGTCGCACGGCGGCGTTCTGCATGATGCCCGGCTCGTTGCTGATAGCGGCGGTGACGGTGGTGGGGACGGTGACGCGGATGTTCTCGCGCGAGAGGGCGTTGCTCAGGTCGATGGGCACGACGAAGGGCTCGAGGTCGAGGTACTCGTACGCCTGGATCAGCGGCCAGACCATCGCCGCCCCGCCGTGGACGCACTTGGCAGCCCCGCTGCCGGTCTTGCCGTAGATCACCAGGATCCGGTTGGCCGGGCAGCGCTTGTACCGCTGAACCAGCGTCATGAACAGCACAAGCGCAACAATCCCAAGGATGATCATCAGGATCAAGCTGCGCGGAGACCCTTCCTCTTGGGCCACCAGGCCCGCCGCAAGCATCAATAGTTCCATGGAGGTTCTTCCTAAGCTGATTGGGTTGGACCGACTTCTACGGTCGTCGCATCGATCGTTTTGAGCACGGTGACAGCCGTGCCGGCTTTCATGTCATCCGTTCCGCGGGCGCGGGCCTTGATGAAGCTGACCCGCCCGCCCAGCAGCACCCGCACCTGTCCGCAGCCGCCGGAGGGAATGTCCAGGTACACCGTGGCGTTGGTCCCGACGCATTGGCTGATCGCCACGTTGCCGCTCTCGGTCAGGCGGCGCATCAGGTAGAAGATCGTCGCGACGACCACCATGCCGATCAGGCCCCAGACCAGCCCCCACGTCATCGCCTGCCACAGCGGCACGGCGTCCGAGCCCGTCAGGTACAGCGCGCCGGCCCAGGCAAACAGCGTAAAGAACGTCACCACCGACCGTACGCTGAGCAGCTTGAAAGCCGCCGTCGAGGCCGCGGCGTCGTGATGATCGTCGCCATGGTCCATGTCGCCGTCGTGATCGGCCTGGCCGTCGTCGTCTCCGCCCATGCCCAGCAGTGCGGCGATGATCTGCCAGATCAGGAAGACGCTGAAAAATGCCGCCATGCAGTAGAAGACCTTCGCCGCGGTGCCCAAATCGTTCCACCAGTCCATGGCCAGCTCCTTTCACCCTGTCAGACGCAGATGACTGCCCATTTCTTCGCGCTTTTTTCAAATTGTCAGCGCCACATCGCGCGGAGAGGCGCCAGCACGATACCCGGACATGCAGCAATTCTCAAGCATTAGCGGTTTCATGGCGACCCCTGTAAAACAACAACGCGTGTCGCCATGCCACCCAAGCTCTTGCTTCTTTCCCGATCCCAATCCTCTTAATCTCTTCCCAATCCGCGTAATCCCGCTCTCCCCGTCCCTGGCGCGCCGCGTGAAAAGGCTACATCTTGCGGCTGCGCTCCAGCACGTCGCGGAGGTTGTCGCAGACTTTTGTTACCTGCGGGTCCTTAAGCTCCAGGATGTCGCGAAGCGCCTCGCCGATGGCGGGGATGTACTTCTCGATGTACCCCCGCTTCTTGAGCTCCTGACGCAGGCGCACGTTCCTGCGGATGTGCATGCCGAGCTTGCGGCCGCAGTCTTGCAACGCCAGGCGGATCTCCTTGAGGATCTCCGGATACAGGGCGATGGCTTCCTTGCTCTCGCTGGTGAAGGGCACCCACACCGAGGCCATGTGCAGCACGACCGTCAGCGGGCCCGTCGGCAGGGCGCCGCGCGACTGCTGCAGACCGTACGAGCGCCAGTTCAGTCCCGCGACGGCTTTGTAGATCGCGCAGGCCGACTGCTGATACAGCAGCGGCACACGGTTGGCGAAGCGCAGCAGACGGGCAAGCTGCGACTCTTCTTCCTCATCGGCCTTGGCTTCGGTCACCTCGCCGGTCTCTTCGTCGACGCTTTGGCCGCGGGCGGCGCCGCCGTTGGCGCCTTCGGGTTTGCCAAACGCCAGGGCTGCCTCAATGATGAACGGGTTTCCGCGGTACACCGCCGGGCTGCGAGAGGTGGCCGAGTAGAACTCAGCCGCGACCACCTGCTTGAGCCCCGCCACCAGCGCCTCTTCGCCGATGGGCACGACGCAGTCGGTCGCCGGGGCCATGATCTTGGTGGCCTGGATCGCCTGGTAGATGCTCTTGACGTCTTCGCCGGTGAGCTTGTTGGGCCGCGTGCGCGGGCTCAGGCCGGTCTTGGCCAGAATATCCTGCGCCACGCGCGGCGAGACGCGCGAGAACTCGCTGGTGAGGAACTGCTGCACGGTGGCGGCCTTGCTGTCGCCGGCCATCTTGATCAGCACGCCCAGCTCGATCCCATGCGGATGCGGGCGGATGCTCTTGGGCTGGGCGGGCAGATGGGCCACCGACGACTTGTACTCGCTCACCGTGCCGTCGGGGGCCTTGTAGATCACCGTCACGTGCGGGTTGGCGATGGCGGTCTGTTCGAGGTAGTCGTCCACGCTCTGGCGGCCGCGGAGGTACTTGGCCTCGAGCTCGATCTCGACTTTGGTGCCGTGCGGGGCGTCCCACTCGACGCTCTCCTCGCGCATGATGTCGGGGCGGTTCTTGCGCGTGTCGATCTGCAGCTCGTAGTAGTGCGCGCCGCTCTTGGCGCCGGTGCGGCTGGTGATCTTGACGGGCTTGCCCGTGGTGAGTAGCCCGTACATGCCGGCGGCCGAAATGCCGATGCCCTGCTGGCCGCGGCTCATCTGCAGGCGGTGGAACTTGCTGCCGTAGAGCAGGCGGCCGAAGATGCTGGGGATCTGGGCCTTGACGATGCCCGGGCCGTTGTCCTGGATGATCACGCGGAAGTGCGTCTCGCTGACCTGCTCGATGGTGATGCGGACGACCGGCATGATGCCCGCTTCTTCGCAGGCGTCGAGGGAATTGTCGACGGCTTCCTTGACCGTCGTCAGCAGGGCCTTGCGCGGGTTGTCGAAGCCCAGCAGGTGGCGGTTCTTGGCGAAGAACTCGCTGACGGAGATCTCGCGCTGCGCCTTGGCCATGCTCTCGGCCGTGGCGTACGTGCGTTTCTTCGGCGGCGCTCCGGGCTCGGCCAGCAGCGCCTCCTCGACCGCCCGTTTCGTCGCGTCGACATCGGGCGTGGCCGCCGGCGAATCCGGCACGTGCGGAACATGTTGCGTAGCAGCGGTAGCCGCCGCCGGCGCTGCCGGAGCGAACAACTCGCCTTGAGCTGATTTGCCCTTGGGCAGCTTCTTGCCCGCAGGAAGTTTCTTCGCAGATTTTGCAGTCTTCTTTGCGGCCATCCTTGGCCTCCTGAACATCGCCATTCGCAAAATACTCAACGTCCTGGGCAAATTTACTCAATGTATTGAGCAAATGCAAAAGCTTACGAACGTTAGCGGTCGAGCCCGCTCGACGCGGTTTCTTCTTTGACCCCGAATCAGGGAAACAACCCCGTCGAGCAAGTCGAAGATCCGCCGTGGCGGGCTCGACCGCTAACATGTTCATCTACGTCTTGCTGGGCTCTGCGTGGCGATAGGCCAGCACGCGAACCTTTTCCAGCGTCACCAGGCCTTCGCCGATCATCGCGTCGATCTCGGGCAGCACCTCGGCGATGCGATCGGGTTTGTCGACGATCTCGATCACGATGGGCAGGTCCTCGCTGAGGCGCAGGATCTTGGCTGTGTGGATGCGGCTGTGCGCTCCAAAGCCCATCACGCCGCGCAGGACCGTCGCCCCGGCCAGCCCCTTGCTGCGAGCCAGTTGCACGATGGCCTCGTATAGCGGCTGGCCGTGATGCTTGTCGCTCTCGCCGATGAAGATCCGCAGCAGTTCGGCTTCCGATGGAAGATGCATGAGAGGCCCTTTCTTTCGTGCCGCGGACATCTTGTCCGCGAGCACCGCGGGCGTCTCGCCCGCGACACGTCTACTTCAGATTGCCCGCCCAGCCGCGTAGCCCACGAACATCGCCGCGATGCCGGTGATGTTCTGCAGAAGGATATTCCCGCCCGCGTAGAGCCATTGGCCCTCGGCCATCAGGCGCGACGTTTCGCCGGCGAAGCTGGAAAACGTGGTGAAGGCGCCCATGAAGCCGATCAGGATGATCGTTCTCAGTTCGGCGCTGATAGCCATCCGCTCGGTCCCCAGCGACCAGACGAGCCCGAACAAGAAGCACCCCAGCACATTGACCGCCAGCGTGCCCCAGGGAAAGATTGCCGAACCGGCTTCAGAGGGCGCCCACCGCTGCACCAGGCCGCCCAGCCCATAGCGCGCCAGCGTCCCCGCCGCCCCCGCCAGCGCCAGCCACATCAGTTTTTGAATCGCTGCAGTCACGTCGTAACTTATTACATGGCAAGTGCGGCTGGAATGCAACGGGGTTCAAGATGAGGATCTATTGACTTGCGCAGTCGCCGCATCTATGGTTGCATGCGCTCGGGGGGGCAACTATCAGAAAGGGATTCCTATGACTCAGGTCCCACTTACTGCAAGCACCCAATCCGACAGCCCTGTGATGCCAAAGAAGGCCAAGACCGCAGCCAATCTGCTGCTGGCGCTGGCGATCTTCAAGACGGCAGTTATTTTAATCGTCCTGGGCGTCATATCGGCTCGAGATGACCAGATCGACGATGTGGGAAAGGTGATGATGGCAGTGTGGCTGGGGCTTTATATTCCTGGTATTGTGCTGGCGATTTTCTCGTCAGTGCAACTCCGCGCCGGCCACAGTGTGCGGGCATTTGGCATCATCGCGATGCTGCTCCTGCTGGTGCCGGGCGATATTGTCACGATCTTGTTAATCGTTCTTGGCTTCATCTCGCTGATGTCCCGTGAAACCAGGGAGTGGTTGGCGGCGAAAGCGACTTCCCGTTGCGACTGATCCTTGGCTGCGGCCTCAGGTAGAAACCGCTCCCGCATGGCGAATCGCTGACTGGCGGCGGTATAATCTCGTCGTAGTCGGAGCGGGTGGCAAGAAAGGGACTGATGGCCGGATTTCGATCATGGAGGCGCGGGCAGTGGCGGTGGGATGTCGCTGCGCCGTTTGACGGCGCGGCCGATATGGCGCGGCAGTTAGGGACGGCGCCGCTGGTGGCCCAGATCCTTCATAATCGCGGGGTGGTCAACGAGGCGGCGGGCAGGGCCTTTCTCAATCCCAAGCTCACCGACCTGCACGACCCGGCGATGCTGGCAGGGGCAGAGGCGGCGGCGGAGCGCATCGTCGCGGCGGTCCGCAACAAAGAGCCCATCGTTATCTACGGCGACTATGACGTCGACGGCATGACGGCCACGGCGATTCTGCACGCGTGCATCGTGATGATCGGCGGCCGGGCGGATTACTACGTGCCGCACCGGCTTGAGGAAGGCTACGGCGTCAACGTCGAGGCCATGCGCAAGATCGTCGCCGGCGGGGCCAAGCTTGTTATCACGGTCGACTGCGGGATCAGCGCCCTCGAGCCGCTGACGGAAGCGGCGGCCGCCGGCGTGGACGTGATCGTGACGGACCATCACATTCCCGGTCCGCAGTTGCCGCACGCCTGCGCGATCGTGCATCCGGCGCTGGGCACGCCGGCGTATCCCAACCCGGATTTGTCCGGCGCGGGCGTGGCGTTCAAGGTGGCCTGGCAGGTTGCACGGGCGCACTGCGGGGCCGTCAAGGTCAACGAGACACTCAAAGAGTTCCTGCTCAACGCCACGTGCCTGGCCGCGCTGGGCACGATTGCCGACGTGGTGCCACTGGTGGGGGAGAACCGGGCTTTGGCGACGTTTGGCCTGCGGGGGCTTCCGGCGAGCAAGCAGGCGGGCCTGCGGGCGCTGATCGAGTCGGCCAGCCTGACCGGGCAGAGCCTCGGGGCGTACGACGTGGGATTCAAGCTGGCCCCGCGGCTCAACGCGTGCGGGCGCATGGGGCACGCCCGCGACGCGGTGGAAATGCTCACCGGCGAGGACGAGACGCGATGCCGCGCCATCGCCAAAGATCTTTCGCAGAAGAACACCGAGCGCCAGACCGTCGAGCGCCAGATCGCCGCCGAGGCCGTCGAGATGGTCCGCGCCCGCGGACTCGATGGAGACGCCAACCGCGTGATCGTGCTGGCCAGCCCCGCCTGGCACGGCGGGGTGATCGGGATCGTCGCCAGCCGCCTGGTCGACCAGTTCCACCGTCCGGCGGTGCTGATCTCGCTCAACGGCAGCGGCGGCCAGGGCTCCGCGAGGAGCATCCCCGGGTTCCACATGGCCGACGCGCTGTCGGCATGCGGCGCTCACCTGATCAGCTTCGGCGGCCACGCGATGGCCGGAGGCCTGCGCATCGAAGAGGCCAACGTGCCCGCCTTTGTCGAGGCGATGTCCACCTACGCCGCCACGGCCGTCAGCGACCGCCAGATGACCTCCGCGTTGCAGATCGACGCGGAGGTTTCGCTCTCGTCGTTGAACTACATGGCCGTCGATCACCTGGCGCGTCTGGCGCCGTTCGGCCAGGGCAATCCCGCGCCGCTGGTGGCCGTTCGCGGCTGCCGGGTCCTCGTGCCGCCCAAGCGCATGGGCAAGAGCGGCCAGACGGTGGGCCTGATGCTCGCCCAGGGCGACGTTCGGATGCGCGCGGTGGGCTTCAACATGGGCGACCTGTGCGACGAGATGGCGGCAGTGAATACGATCGACGTCGCCGCCCGCCCGTCCCTGAACACCTTCAACGGCAACACCAGCATCGAACTGCAACTCGAAGACGTGACGTGGTGAGTCGCTAGGCCGCCGGCGGCTCAGCGTCCTTCTTGGCTCGAAGTCTCCGCCAGGCGCCGCCGATTGGGCCTGAGAGTGAGAACGCCAGTGACAGCAGGGCCATGGCGACGAAGGGTTGCCACAGCGCCAGCAGCAGCACGACCAGCAGCTTGACCAGATAGGTCACGGGGCGGCGGCCGCGGAAGGTCTGGTTGATCACGTGGCTGTACTGGAACCGCGAGACCATCAGCAGTCCCAGGACCAGCGTCATGACGGGCATGAAGGCCGCGGCGATGCCCAGAAAGAACGGATCGGCGGCCGGCGCTGTCGCCGGCGCCGCAGCGGTCGCCATGGGCAGGGCGGGGTCGCTGGCCAACTGGTGCAGCAGCAGCGTCATGGCGACAATGGGAGCCGCGGCCCCGGGAGAGGGCAGGCCTCGGAACTTCATGTGGGCCGACTCGTCGGGCTGGTTCTCGACATTGAACCGCGCCAGTCTCAAAGCGGTGCATGAGAGATAGATCGCGGCGATGGCCCAGATCACGCGCTCGATACCCGGACCCGCCCAGGACACGTCGGACTGCCGCAGCGCCATCACGCTGGTGCGCAGCATCAGTATCGCCGGGGCCGCGCCGAAGCTCAGCACGTCCGAGAGGCTGTCGAGCTGGCCGCCGAAGTCGCTGGTCTGGCGCGTCATGCGCGCCACGCGCCCGTCGAGCATGTCGCAGATCATCGCAAAGGCAATCATCCAGGCCGCCAGCGCCAGGTTCTCCAGCGTGGCCGAGCCCAGGGCGTCCTTGGTGGCGAAATGAATCGACGCCAGTCCGAAGAGGCCGTTGCCCAGGGTGAACATCGCCGGAAGCACGGCGGTGCGTCGCAGGAGCCTCCGCCGCGGGTTGCGTCGGCGGTGGAATCGTTCGAGCAGGCGGCGGCGCGGTGGTTGCGTCGAGTCGGCGGCATCGGGCGGAGGCAGGTCTGTCATCGCGGTTCTCCCGGGGGCGCTGCGCGCATGGCCCAGGCGGCTTTGAGCAGCGCCGTCCGTCCGGCAAAGACGCGCGCGCCGACCTTGACGCACATTTCACCTACCAGAGTGTCGGGCACCATCAGCTCCAGTCGCGAGCCGAACTTGATCATGCCGATGCGCTGTCCGCGCAGGAGCATCTGCCCGACCTCCAGGTCGGTCACGATTCGCCGCGCCAGCAGCCCGGCCACCTGGCGAACCACCACCGGGTACTCTTCATCCTGGCACAGGTGCGTGATGAAAATGCTGGTGGATTCGTTGCGTTCGAAGGCGGCGGGGCGACGCACGTCCATGAACGATCCGGCGTGATGCTCGACGCGTTCGACGCGGCCGCTCAGCGGGGCGCGATTGACGTGTACGTTCACCACATTCATGAAGATGCCGATCTTCACGCCGCGGCAGCCCAGCGGGCTGTCTGGGCCGATCAGCGTGATGTCCGCCACCCGTCCGTCCGCCGGCGAGACGAACAGACCCTCGCCCTCGGGCGGCTGGCGCTCGGGGTCGCGAAAGAACACCAGCACCCAGACGAAGAACGCCCCAGGTATGACCGCCAGCAGCCACAGGGGCGTTCCCCAGGCCGCCGCGGCGGCGGCAATCAACAGCACGACGCCGGCCGTGATCATCATCAAGATGATCACGGTGCGCAGACCGTAACGGGTTAGTCCCAAGACGCTCATGGCAAATCCCCTCGCTCCTGTATTTATACGGTACCGCAGAGACCCGGCGAAGTCAAACCGCCTCCCAATGTATAGAATGGTTTGACCTTCAAAGGCCCAATGCATGAAATCAATGCCGGCGTGGACATTCTCAATGCTATCCGCTCTGGCGGCAGCGGCGGCTGAGCCGCCCGCCGCGCCGGCTTGGCCAGGCGCCGGAGCGGCCGGGGAGACGGTACAGGCTGAACTGTTGTGCGACTCGACCGCCATCGCCGCCGGCAGCACGTTCCGGTTGGGCGTCCTGCTGACGATAAAACCGGCGTGGCACGTCTACTGGAAGAACCCCGGCGACTCGGGCGCTGCTACGGAAATCAAATTCACCCTGCCCGAGGGCTTCACCGTCTCGCCGCTGCGGTGGCCGGCGCCGTTGCGGATGGAACTGCCCGGCAACATCGTTAACTTTGGTTACGAGCGCCAGGTGCTGCTGAGCGTGGAGGTCCAGGCCCCGACCGCGTTGGCGGCCGGGCCTGTCGCCGCGCAGGCGGAAGTATCGTGGTCGGCCTGCAACAGCGAGCAGTGTGTTTTGGGGCAGGCGTCGCTGCGGTCGTCGCTGAAGACCGCCGACCGGCAGGTCCCGGACCGGGACGCGCAGACGATATTTGGACATTGGGACAAGACGCTGCCCGTGACGGCTGCCCAGGCGGGGCTGACGGTGCGGGTCGAAGGGGGAATCGTGCCGCCGGCCGGCAGCGGATCTGTCACCATCCGCTTGTCGGGCCTGAAGCTTCCCGCCGGCGCCGCGGTGGTTATTGACGCTCCGGGAAACGTCGTGATCGAAAAGGCGGTCATCAAGCCTGACCCCAGCGACGGAGCCCGGATCACATTCAACGCGAAGACCCCCGGCAAAGCCGCCCCGCCGGCCAAGATGGAAGTCGTGGTGGTCTATCCCGGCGATGACGGGCGGCAGCATGGCATTAGACTGGACGTGCCGCTGATGGCGGCTATGAATAAGACATAAAGGAGAGCAACATGAGACGCATCGTAACGGGTCTGGCACTGGTGGCGCTGGCGGGCCATTGGGCACTGGCGGAGAACGAATCGGCCCCCAAGTACGCTTTCACGCTCAAGGATCAAACCGGCGCTGACGTGAGCCTGAAGGACTTCGCCGGCAAGATTGTCGTGCTCGAATGGGTGAATCCCGAGTGCCCGACCGTCGTGAGGCATTACAAAGCCGCCACGATGAAAAAACTCGCCGAAAAGTACAAGGACAAGGACGTGGTCTGGCTGGCCGTCAACACGACCCACACGTTCACGCCGGAAAAGAACAAGGCCTTCCATGACCAGCACGAGCTGCCCTATCCGGTCTTGGACGACTCTGCCGGCAAGGTCGGCAAGATGTTCGGCGCCAAGGCCACCCCGCACCTGTTCATCCTCGATAAAGAAGGCAAGCTCGTCTACAACGGCGCCATCGACGACGACCCCAGCGGCAAGAAGACCACTGAAGGCAAACCCACCGTCAACTACGTGCAGCAGGCGCTGGACGAACTGCTGGCGGGCAAAGCCGTCAGCCAACCGCAAACCAAGCCCTATGGCTGCTCGGTCAAGTACGCCTCGTGACTGGCGGCTTGCGGCGGGACGAAGCCCTCTGACATAATGCGGTCATGAGGATTCGTCCAGGCATCTGGATCAGCGTTGGTTTAATCGCTGCCGTCGTCGCCGTGGCGATTTACGGCGTCCCCGGCTGTGCCGCGCGCATGCTGCCGGCATCGGGGTCGCCCCCGTCGCCGCCGCCCGCCGGACCGCGCGACGTGACGCTCTTTGTCGCGGCCGATGCGCATTATGGGGCCTCGATGCCCAACGGGTCGCTCAGCATCGACCAGCTCAATCAGCGGCAGATCGACGCGATGAACACCCTGAGCGGGCGCGCCTGGCCGGGCGGGGCAGGCAAGGTCGCTCCGCCGCGGGCGGTCCTGATGCTCGGCGACATGACCGACAACGGCGCGCCGTGGCAGTGGAACGCCTTCGTGCGCGACTACGGCCGCACCGGCGCCGAGGGCCTGCTGAAATATCCCGTCTATCTCTGCAGCGGCAACCACGACCGCTATACGGTGTTCTACTGGCCGGTGCTGCAGGGCATTGCCCAGCGGCATGGCAGCCTGATCTATGCCTGGGACTGCAGCGGCGTGCGAATGATCTGCCTCGACCGCAACCCCACTGCCGAGAGTTGCCGCTGGCTGGCCGCCGAGCTGGCGGCCGTCGGCGCGGCGCGGCCCGTCATTATCTATTTTCACTACGGCCTGTCCGGACCGTACTCCGGCGAGGAATGGTGGAAGCAATCGGACAAGGATTGCTTCGCCGCGGCGGTTGCAGGCTATAACGTCATTGGCGTCTTTCACGGGCACTATCACGGCAGCGAGCATTACGTCTGGCGCGGGCTCGACGTGTACAATGTCGGCTCGCCGAGGCACCGAACCCACAGCTTTGCGGCCGTACGCGTGACGGATACGACCATGACCGTGGCGTCGTGGGACTGGTCGAGGCAGGGTTGGGCATGGGCGTACAGCAAGAACATCAGCAGACCTTAGCGCCGTACCCGCCGACGCCGCTGATGAGCGCGTGCCTGTTTTTGGCGCGGCAGTCGGCGGTGGTGGCGTTCTTCGGCAGCTTTCTGACATTGTCCGTCGCGGCGCCGGTGGCGATCGTCTTCGGCGACGTGATCCCGCTGCCGTGGTCGCTGTCATGCATTGCGGCGCTGCTGGTGCAACTGGCGTGCGTCTACCGCCCCCTGTACCGGGCCTCGCCGCTGCGGATGGCCTCGGGCAGCATCGCCTCGCTCTACTCGATGGTGCTTGGCGTGGCGCTGGCGGCGCAGCTCGATGCAGTGGGCCTGGCGATCGGAGTGGCGCTCATGACCACCGGCGCGGCGACCATCGCCACCATGGCCCTGGGCGACTGGGTGCGCCGGCGCCTGCTGGCCTATCAGCGGAAGAGATGAATATGGAGTGCGGCAGCCTTAGCTGCCGCTTTGGAAGCTGTTCGTCTGCCAAAAACTCTAAAAGCGGCAGCTAAGGCTGCTGCACTCATGGAGCCGCAGGCGAACGTGGTACTCTTTGTGAGAGGAAGAAATGTGAGCAGCCAGAACAAGTCTGATGCGATCCTGTCCGCGATCATGACGCAGCTTTTCGCAATGCAGAAGCACCCCCTTGCGTTATGATTGAATGCGGATGCTCCCTTGGGGAGACATGGAACGATGCTCATGAACCGGATGGACTGTATCGCGGCGGTTCTGCTGGCGGCGCTGCTGGCGTGGCCGACAGCATCGGTGCGGGCCGGCGTCTCCAGCGATGACGTTCGTCAGGCGGTGGCGGCGGGGGTGGCCGAGCTCAAGCAGACGCTGGCGGCGGGGCGCCCCAGAGGCGCGCGAGGGCGGCGCGGCGGGGCGGTGGATGGCGGCATCACGGCGCTGTGCGTGCTGGCCCTGCTCAACGCCGGCGTGCCAGCCAACGATCCGGTGGTGGCCGACGCGCTGGACGATCTGGCGGCCAGCGGCAACGATCGCACGTATGTGGTTTCGCTCAAGGCGCAGTGCTTTGCCGCCTCCGGGCTGGAGAAGTACAAGCCGCCCCTGCGGGCGGCGGCGCAGTGGCTCATCGCCGCCCAGGTGAACACGGGCATGTGGTCGTACACCCATCAGGGGCGCGGCGATAATTCCAACACGCAGTTCGCCCTGCTGGGTCTTCACGAGGCCGCCAAGGCGGGCATCGTCGTGCCGCAACAGGTCTGGCAGAAGGCCACCCGCCACTGGACAGCCGCCCAGTCCAACGACGGCGGATGGGGCTACCAGGCTCGTGAGGGAGGGTACGGGTCGATGACGGCCGCCGGGCTGGCCAGCATGTTCATCTGCGGACAGCGGCTCAACGTCGGCGGGCCCAAGGCGTTCGTCAACGGCGCGTACCCGGACTGCGGGCGCTACCAGCAGAACCAGGCCATTGCCGCGGGGCTGCGGTGGATGCAGCAGAATTTCTCGGTGTCGGCCAATCCCAAGCGTGGCGACGGATGGCACCTGTACTACATGTACGGCATGGAGCGCGTGGGCATGATCTCGGGCCTGCGCAACATCGGCACGCATGACTGGTATCGCGAGGGCGCCGCCTGGCTGGTTGCGCATCAGAAGAAGGGAAGCTGGGGCCAGACGTATGATACGGCCTTCGCCGTGCTGTTCCTGGCCAAGGGCAACCGTCCGGTGTTGTTTCAGAAGCTCAAGTGGGACGGCCAGTGGAATCGCAACATTCACGACCTGGAGAATTTGACGGGCTTCATCGGCGACAGGCTGGGCAAGGCTGTCACGTGGCAGACGGCGTCGTTAGACATGTCGCTGAAGGAACTGCTGGTCAGCCCGATCACGGTGATCACCGGCCATGAGTTTCCCAAGTTCACTGATGCGCAGAAGAAGCTGCTGCGCCAATATGTCGAAAACGGCGGAACGCTGCTGTTCGAGGCCTGCTGCGGTTCCAAGGCGTTCGACAAGGGCTTCCGCGAGTTTCGCGCCGAGGTCTTCAGGGAGTACCCGCTCAAGCCCCTGCCGGCAGGGCACCCGGTGTTTCGCAGCTACTTCGCGATCAAAGACAAGGACATGTACGGCTTGGAGGGCGTCGACGTCGGCTGTCGCACCGGCGTGTTCTATTCGCCCAACGCCCTGAGCTGCCTGTGGGAGATGCAGAGCATTGAGGAGTACAGCCCGCGGGCGTTCCACCTGGGCACGAATATCGCCGCGTACGCCACCGGGCGCGAGACGCTGGCCGATAAGCTCGACGAGGTCGATGTCGCCGCCGCGGCCAAGAAGGACAAGCCCTTCGAGATTCCCCGCGGGGCGGTGCGGATCGCCCGGCTGTTCCACAATGGTGAGCACAATGCCGACGCTAACTCCCTCGTGCATCTGACAACCGCCCTGCGAGACCAGGCCAAGGTCGACGTCGTCACCGAGGGGCGCGTTTTCAAGGCCGACGACCCCAAGCTGTTCGAATACCCCGTGATTTTCATGACCGGGCATTTCTCATTCGAACTGCCCGAGGCCCAGATCGAGAACCTGCGACTGTACCTGACGCGCGGGGGCGTGCTGATCGCCGACGCCTGTTGCGGCCAGCCCGCCTTTGATGAGAGCTTCCGCAAGCTGGCGGGCAAGCTCTTTCCGCAGTCCAGGCTTGAGCCCATCGCGGCGGACCATCCTATCGTTGACGGGCGCATCGGCGTCAAGCTGGGCGAGCTGAAGTACCGCAAGCTGTTGGCCGACGAACTCAAAACCCGCGGCACGATGCTGCCGCCGCTGGAACTGGTGCGAGTCGAGGGCCGCCCCGTCATCATCTACAGCAAGTACGACTGGTCCTGCGCCCTCGAAGGCGACAAGCCCTACAGTTGCCGCGGCTACGACGACGAGAGCGGCAAGAAGCTGGCGATGAACATCTTCCTGTACGCCATCAGCTATTGAAGCAGTTCAAAGCCCCGGGGAAGAAGACTTGCCACAAAGGTCACAAAGATCACAGAGAATGAAACAGAATCATATTCTTTGTTTCTTTTTGTGTTCTTTGTGATCTCTGTGGCAAAACGCTTCTAATGCGATTTGATCATCGCATGGAAGGCTTCATGCAGCTTCATCGTCATGGCGCCGACTTTGCCGGCGCCGATCAGGTGCGCGTCGATCTTGGTCACCGGGATGATCTCGGCGGCCGAACCGGTCAGGAAGCATTCGTCGGCCGCATAGAGCCTCGCCGGCAGGATAGATTCCTTGGCGACGGGGATGCCCATGCCCTGGGCTATGTCGAGGACGACTCCGCGCGTGATGCCGCAGAGGATGCCCGCCTCGTCGGGCGGGGTGACGAGGCGGCCCTTTTCGATGATGAAGATGTTGTCGCCGGTGCATTCGGCCACTTCGCCGTGCTCGTTGAGCATGATGGCCTCGGCCGTGCCGGCGTCGATGGCCTCGATCTTGGCCAGGATGTTGTTGAGGTAGTTGAGCGTCTTGGCGCGTGGGGGCACCATGCGCGGGCTGGTGCGGACGGTTTTGGCGATGATGACTTCCATCCCGTCGCGGTACATTTCCTGCGGATACAGGGCGATGGTGTCGGCGATGATGATCGTGTTGGGCTGGCTGCACTTGAAGGGGCTCAGGCCCAGGTTGCCCGGCCCGCGCGTCACCACCAGGCGGATGTAAGCGTCGGTGCGCCCGTTGGCATTGAGCGCCGCATACATGCCGTCGACGAGTTCCTGGCGCGTGAATGGGATCGGCAGGCGAATGAATTTGGCCGAGGCGAACAGGCGGTCGATGTGCGCGTCGCACTGGAAAATCCTGCCGCCATAGACGCGGATGCCCTCGAACACGCCGTCGCCGTAGAGCAAACCATGATCGAGGACGCTGACCGTCGCCTGCGCCTCGTCCACCAACGTTCCGTTGAGCCAGACCTTCATCGCCTCTCTCCAGAATATTACCGCCGACATCATACCGATTTGCACCCCGAATTCACGCGTTTCTTGGATCTTAGCGGTCCAGCCCGCCACGGGGGATCTTCGACTTGCTCGACGCGGTTTTCCGGTTCGCGAGAACGCGCGGAGCAAGCTGCGCCGCTAACACTCCGAACGCTTGCCTTGCTTCTGTTCCATCAGCGCGTAGAATCGGCGATTCTATGAGTGACACGCTGCGACTGCTGATCCTGGGCGACCTGCACTATGCCCGCGGGGACGACCCGTTTACGCGCCCGGCCGACCAGGCCGTGCGGTACCAGGGGTGCGAGATGATCGCCCGCGCCGTCGCGTGCGCGCGTGCCCGCGGCGCTATCGACGCCATCCTCCTGACCGGCGATATGGCCGACATGCCCGGCGCGATGACCTTCCAGAGCGAGTCCAGCCCCGTCGCGCGGCAGGCCCTGCAGGACGTGCGTGACGCCCTCGATGCGGCGGCTCCGGGCGTGAGCGTTATCGCCGTCCCAGGCAATCATGACGGGCCCATCGCCGACGCCGAGGCGGTGTTCGGCCGCTGGCCCGGCGTCGTCGAGATCGGTCACTGCCGCATCGCCGCATTCTGTGATGATCAGTCGCCGCAGCGAGTTCGCCGCGGCGAAGACCTTGCGCTGCTGGAGCGCCTGGCGTCGGACGCACGGCCGCTCATCACGCTCCAGCACTATCCCCTGCACCCGGACTCGGGCGAGATGTACACGCTGCTCAATCGCGACGAGGTGATGGCCGCGTACGATCGCGCCGGCGTGCTGCTGGCTGTCAGCGGCCATGCGCACGTGGGCCTGCCGCCGCGCCGGCAGGGGGGCGTGTTGTGCCTCACCGCCACGGGAATGTATCAGCCGCCTCACGCCTTTGCCGTCGCGACCATCCGCGGTCGCGAGGTGACGATCGAAACCATTCCGATGCAACTGTCGAGCGGCGACCCGCCGGTGGTCGACATGCACGCCCACACCGAGTTTGCCTACTGCGGCAAGAATATCTCGGCGGATGAGGTGATTGTCCGCAGCCGCCAGTTCGGCCTTTCAGGCGTGACCTTCGCCGAGCACGCGCCGCAGCTTTACATGCTCAGAGACGACTTCTGGCAGGGGCGGCACATCTACGAACCGGCCCTGTGGCGGTCGCCTTTGCAGAACCGCATGGGCGACTACCGCCGCATGATGGACCAGCGACGCAGCGATTACGTGCGCGCGGGCTTTGAAGTCGAACTCGACAGCAGTGGCGATCTGACGATTTTCGACGAGGATCGCGACTGGGCGCAGGTGCTCGTCGGCGCGGTACACTGGCTGACCGTGCCCGAGCAGGGGCGCACGGCTGCGGAGATTGTCAGCACCTTCATGAACGACTGCCGCCGCCTCTGTGAAGCGGGCATCGACGTGCTGGCCCATCCGTGGCGATACTTCCGCCGTTCCAAGAGCCCCACGCCCAGGGATCGCTACGGCGAATTGGCCGACATCCTGGCCGCCACGGGCACAGCCGCCGAGATCAACTACCACACCAATGACCCCGACCCGGCCTTCTTCGCCGAGTGCATCGCCCGAGACGTAAAGATCGCGTTAGCCAGCGACGGCCATCTCCTGGCCGAATCCGGCGCCTTCCGCAGCCACCTGGACTGCCTCCGCGCCGCCGCGGGTTCGACCGCCGACCTGGTGCCGCTGATATTCAGCCAGTCACGCGGGGATTAATTGAGCCGCTGAGGTCGCTGAGGACGCTGAGGATGAAAGAAGACGGGGAGCGGATGGAGAAAAGGCAGAAGTTAGGTGGAGGAGAAAAGAGTGTTGAGACGGGCGGGTGGCTTAAGCATAATGCCGGTCAACCCCAACGCTTCCGGGACTAATGGGGAAAGGAAAGGTGAGCCATGCCCATGTCCGATTCGCTGTCGATGCTGATAAACTTCATTCCGCTGATGCTCCACTGGCTGGTTTACGCGGCCATCATCGTCGGCGTCATCGTTGGGATGAAACGCCAACACCATTGGTCTTTCATCCTGATGCTCTGCGGCATGGCGTTGCTTCTGGTGACGTCCGTGGGCGGCGCGGTGGTTTGTCAGTACCTGATTGCACGCCACGGCCCTGAGGGCCTCCGGATATATGTTATCATTTCCAAAATAACTTGGATCCTATCGGCTCTCAGTCATGCCGCTTTTGCGGTCGGCTTCATTGTGCGCATGGCCACGCTCAAACGGTTAAATGTGCCGACGGTCCAGCCTGCAGCCGGTGTCGCCGCAGACATGCCCTCCCGGTTCCCGGTTCCCTAGCTCCCGGTTCCCGCGTTATGGACGTATCATCGCCGAAACAGTTGAACATCTTGCGTGCGGGTGATAGCCTTTAGGTATGACCGCAAAAGAGAAAATGCTGCAGGCCGTCCGGGATCTCCCTGACGATGCGTCTATTGAAGATGCGATGGAGCGGTTGCTGTTCCTGTCGAAGATCGAGAGAGGGCTTCAGCAAGCCCGGGACGGCAGGACGCTGGCTCACTCGCAAGTCAAAGAGCGGATGAAGAAATGGCAGAGATAAGGTGGACTCTTCAGGCCGCCGAGGATTTTGATTCAGCCGCAGCATTTATCGCAGCAGATTCGGCTCATTACGCCGAAATATTCGTCGACGACGTCTTCGCGGCCATTGACCGTTTGGCGTTATTTCCACAGAGCGGAAGAATTGTTCCTGAGTCTGGTGACCCGGCGATACGCGAAGTCATCTTGGGAAACTTTCGGCTCGTGTACCGACTCGAGGCCGATGCAATAACCATATTGACGATATATCATGGTTCTAGGCTTCTGGACCCTTCAAGACTGAAATAGGCTTCAACTCCCTGTCGTGGCTGTCGTCCCTTCGAGGCTGCCAACAATCACTTCTGCCCGTAATATGCGCCCGGGCCATGCTTGCGCAAAAAATGTTTGTCCAGCAGGGTCTGGCTGATGGGCAGGGGGAACTCGGCGATGCGGAACGTCTCGCTGGCCAGGCGAGCCAGGTGCTCTAGGATCACCGCGTTGTGGACGGCCTTGTCGGCGTCGGGGCCCCAGGCGAAGGGGCCGTGTCCGGCGACCAGGCACGCCGGCAGTTGCGCCGGGTCCAGCCCGGCCATCCGCTCGGCGATCACCTTGCCGGTGTTGAGCTCATAGGCCGAGGTGATCTCCTCGTTCTTCATCACGCGCGTGCAGGGGACCGGTCCGTAGAAGTAATCCGCATGCGTGGTGCCCAAGGCCGGGATCTCGCGTCGGGCCTGGGCCCACGCCGTGGCATAGATGCTGTGCGTATGCACGACGCCGCCGATCGAGGGCATGGCGCGGTAGAGCTCCAGGTGCGTAGGCGTGTCGCTGCTGGGTTTGAGATCGCCGGCGACCACTTTGCCGGTTTCGAGCGAGACCAGCACCATCGTCTCGGCCGAAAGCTGATCGTACGCCACGCCCGAGGGCTTGATGGCCACCACGCCGGCCGCGCGGTCGATCCCGCTGACATTGCCCCAGGTCTCGATCACCAGCCCGCTGTCCATCAGCTTGAGGTTGGCACGGCACACATCCTGGCGAAGTTTGTCATGCATCATGGGCTCCAGAAAACTCGAAATCCGAAATTCGAAGTAAACAACGATAAACAAAGACGCAAAGGAAGAAATAACTAATCAGCCGCAGTCCCTATTGTTGTTTGTCTTTTGTTTATTGTTTCGGATTTCGATATTCGGATTTAGGATTTTCTTCAAACCTGTCCACGGGTTTCGCTGCGGATGGCCAGCAGGTCCTTCATGATGTTGTGCAGGTTGCCGTTCCAGCTTGTGGTGCCCATCGCGTCGTGCAGCGTCTTGTACATGCGGTACAACTTGCGATAGACGCCGTTGGCCTGTGCGTCGGGCATGAAGACCTTGGCCTTGATGCCCGTCATGGCCGCCTGCGCTTCGGTGAAGGTGGCATGCCCGCCGCCGGCGGCGCCGGCCGCCACCGCCCCGGCGATGGCCGCGCCCAGGGCGCACGTCTGCGAGGAGCGGCTGATCTTCATCGGCCGGCCCGTCACGTCAGCGTATATCTGCATGACCGTCTCGTTCTTCTCGGCAATACCGCCGCAGGCGATCACTTCGTCGACCTTGACGCCGTTGTCTTCCAGCCGCGCGATGATCGTCAGGGCGCCGAACGCCGTCGACTCGATCAACGCGCGGTAAATCTCCGCCGGGCGCGTGTGCAGCGTCTGACCCAGGATCAGGCCCGTCAGGCGCTGGTCGCACAGCACGGTGCGGTTTCCGTTGTTCCAGTCCAGCGCCAGCAGGCCGCTCTGGCCTGGCGCCAGGCGGGCGGTCTCTTTCGTCAGCGCCTCGTGCGTTCCGCCCTTGGGGGCGATGACCTCGACGAACCAGTTGAAGATGTCGCCCACGGCAGACTGTCCGGCCTCGAGGCCGATGCAGTCCGGCAAAACGCTTCCGGGCACGATCCCGCACAGGCCCGGGATGTCGCGCAGCGGCTTGTTGGACGGATGCACCATGATGTCGCACGTGCTGGTGCCGATAATCTTGACCAGCGTTCCGGGCTTGATGCCCGCTCCGACGGCGCCCAGGTGCGCGTCGAAGGCGCCCACCGCCACCGGCGTGCCGGCTTTGAGACCGGTCTTCTTGGCCCACTCGGGGGTAAGGCCGCCGACGCTGCGGTCGATGCTGTAAGCCTTTTCCTTCAGCCGCGAGGCCAGGCCCTCGAGGCGCTTGTCCAGTCCGGCCAGGAACCGCACGTCGGGATAGCCGCCCCATTCGTCGTTGTACATCGCCTTGTGCCCGGCGGCGCAGATGCCGACGGTGAGCTTGTCGGGGTGCTCGGTGCCGGTGAGCATCGCCGGAATCCAGTCGCAGCACTCGACCCAGGCGTAGGCGGCCTCGTACACCTTCGGCGCCGTGCGGGCACAGTTGAGCACCTTGCTGAAGAACCACTCGCTGCTGTACGTGCCGCCGCACTTGTCCAGGAACCGCGGGCGGTTGCGCTTGGCGTAGGCGGTGATCTCCTCGGCCTCGGTGACGGAGGTGTGGTCCTTCCACAGCCAGGCCATGGCCGCCAGATCTTTGGAAAACGCCGAGTTCAGCGCCAGCGGCTTGCCGTCGCCGTCGACGGGCAGGGGAGTGCTGCCGGTGGTGTCGACGCCGATGCCGATCACGTCGTGGGGGTCAAAGCCCTTGAGGGCCTTCTTCGCCGACTCCAGCGCCCGCACCAGGACCGTTTCGGTGCCCTTGATGTAGTCGGCCGGATGCTGGCGGGCAAGATTTGGATCGTCGCTGAGCAGGATTCCGGCGCTGCCGTGTTTATAGGCCCAGACGCTGCTGGCCATCTCGCGGCCGTTGGCCACGTTGACCACCAAAGCGCGTACCGAGTTCGTGCCGTAATCCAGTCCGATTGCGTATTTAGCCATGGTGCGGTACCTTCCTGCAGGCCCGTAAGCGGGCGCTATAGTTCGACTGGTAATATGACCATAACGAGCGGCGATTGCAAGGGACGGATAGGCTTCGGACCTCAGACTTCAGACCTTGGGCGCGGCGCAGTCTGGCGCCCGAGGCCCCAGGTCTGGAGCCTTCACGAGGGTAACCCATGAAGACAGCCCAGTTCGATGTTAAGACGGCAGATCGCAACCACATGCTGGACATCACAGACCGCGTCGCGCGCGTTGTGGCGGACTCAGGCGTCAAAAGCGGTTCGGTGCTGGTCTTCGTACCGCACACGACCGCCGGCGTGACGATCAACGAAAACGCCGACCCGGACGTCGTGCATGACATGCTGGCCGCCCTCGACAAGGCCATCCCCTGGCGCCAGGACTTCTATCAGCACGGCGAAGGCAATTCCGCCGCCCACGTCAAGAGTTCGCTGGTGGGCTGCTCGGCCACGATCCCGATCGCGGACGGTCGCATGATCCTGGGCACCTGGCAGGCGATCTATTTCTGCGAGTTCGACGGCCCGCGCACGCGCCGGGTCATCGTCACCGTCGCCGGCGAATAGAAACTCACCACGTCTTGTTTTTCACCTCAGTGACCTCTGTGTCTCTGTGGTAAGTTTCTTCCCCGCTCTGGCCGCGCGAGCGTGCGCACGCTATCATGTCGCCACTTACAGGAGACCATCATGGCCGCTGATTACACGATTGAGAACTCATCCAAAGCCAAGCTGCAGGTTACGCCCGAAGGCGCAGCCGCCTATCTGGCCAATCCGTACATCCTTTCGGTACACTGGGGCCTGTACGCCCTCCAGGGCCGTGGCGAATGGGTGTACTGGAACGAGCGAATCCCCCTGGACGTCTACCGCCGGCGGCTGAGCCAGTTCAACCCTGTGCGGTTCAACGCCGAGGAGTGGGCGGACCTGCTCGTTGAGAGCGGCCTGCGCGGCCTGTTGATCACCACCAAGCACCACGACGGGTTCTGCATGTGGGACACGCAGCTTACCGACTGGAACATCACCCGCAGCGTCTTCAAACGCGACATCATCGGCGAGCTGGCCCAGGCGCTGCACGACCGCGGCCTAAAACTGCACTTCTACTACTCGCTGCTGGACTGGACGGCGCCGAGCTATCGCAATGATTGGCCGGCGTACGTGGCGTACTACCAGGGACATCTCCGCGAGCTGCTGACCCACTACGGCAAGATCGACGGCGTGATCTTCGACGGCTATTGGCCACGCGCCAAGTTCGAGGGCGAGTGGGCCGAGGCCTTCGCCGCACGCGGCAAGTGGGACCTGGCTGGCACGTACGACCTGATCCACTCGCTGCAGCCGCAGGCCATGGTCTGCAATAACAGCCACGTCCCGCCTCAGCCGGGTGAGGACTACCAGGTCTGGGAGCTGGACTTCCCCGGCGAGAACACCACCGGCTTCAACACCACCGAAATCGGCGCCATGCCCAAGGCCGTCTGGTGGAACCTCAACAGCGGCTGGGCGTATAACCCCGGCATCCACAACGTCAAGAGCCCCGAGACGATCCTTCAGGCGATGGCGAAAGCTCGCTCGACAAACTCCGTCTTCTATCTCAACGTCGGTCCGCGTCCCTGGGGCGACATCCACCCCGAGGAGCAGCAGGCGCTGCGAGCCATCGGCAAATACGTACGCGAGTACCGCATGCTGGACAACCGCGCCCCCGCGGCGGCGCCGCAAGCGGCGCCTAAGACCTGAAAATCGCATGCGTGAATCTCTCCCGCTTTGCGGCGTCGCGCTCTTCAGAACTCAGAAGAAACGCGCGACGCCGCAAGCGGCGGGAATCGTAGTTGCGGTTTCTTCCGTTGCGAGGTAGCGTCGAATTCATGGGATACCCCATCGTCATCGCCCATCATCTGATCTGGACCGTCTACGGGTACTGGTTGCCCAATGACCCCCGCGGAAGCATGTCGCGCACGATTCGATGCGACGTGTTGCGCGAACTGGGCGAGTTGCATCATGGGCGGCGGGCGGTGCAACCTGCGTCGCGAGACATCAAGGCGTTCTATGCGCAAGCTGTGCAGCTTCTGCGCCACGAGTTGCTCGTGCTCGACGCGGCGGCGAGAGCGGTTGTTGCTGAGAGCGTTGCGGAAACGATTCGTGACAGGCGCTACACATGCTGGGCTTGCGCCATCATGGACGACCATGTGCATATGCTCCTTCGCAAGCATCGAGACCCTGCGGAGGAAATGATCCGAGCATTTCAACTGGCGACGCGGGATCGACTTGGGGCTCTAGGGCACAGGAAGATCGGTCATCCCACCTGGGGCGGACCAGGGTGGAGCGTGTTCCAGGATTCTCCTGACGATGTTTGGCGGACGATCTGGTACATCGAGAACAACCCCCCCAAACTCGGATGGGCGCGTCAGAAGTGGGCGTTTGTGACGCCATACAACAATTGGCCTCTGCACGCCGGCCACAGTCCCCATTCCCCCTACGTCCGCCGAATGGGCGGACACAACGCAAGTGGGTAACTTGCTCCCATTGCGCTTGCGGCTTCGCGAAACTTTTCAAAAGATTCGTGGCGCCATTGGTCAAAACTGACTTCTATGGAACATTTGCTCTGCAAGTCCGTCCAATAAAGGTGTACATTTTGGAAAATCAGCAGGTGCAGTTGGGGCAAGACTATGAAGACACTTGGCGAACGGTATCTATGGACGCTGGCGGTGAACGCCGTGATCGTTGCCATCATCGCAGCCGTACCGGCCGCGAAGGCTGCGCAAGGCGATTTGGCAGACGACCTAAAACCCGTGGAACCGGCGATTGAGAAGGGGGCCAAGTGGCTGGCGGAGAACCAGGCAGCCGATGGGCACTGGGGCGCAGACAAGAAGACCGGGCCGACGGCCTTGGCGATGATGGCCCTGCAGGCCCCCAGCCCGCAGGGCGCCTACACGGTGCAGATTGACAAGGCGCTGCAGTACCTCCTTCGTCTCAGCGAGAGCCGACGCGGGTTCATGGGCGAGAGCATGCACGAGCACGGACTGGCGATGATGGGCTTGGCCCAGCATGTGCAGGGCAAGCGCGGGCAGGAAGTCGCGCGGGCTTTGGAACAGGGAGTGGCGGTTATTACCCGCGCCCAGAACGCAAGCGGCGGATGGACATATCAATCCGCCCCAGGTCGCGACGACCTGTGCAACACGATCGCGGCCGTCAACGGCTTGGCGGCGGCGCGCCTGGCGGGCATCGCCGTGCCCGATGGCGTGCTGACCAAAGCGGCGGGCTACATCGAGTCCTGTCAGGCGGCGGACTCGGGCGGGTTTGCCTACACGCCCGGCGCCGCGCTGGCGGGCTATCACCGCACCGCTGCGGCCGCGGCGGCGCTGTTGGCGTGCGGCCGAGCCGACAGCAAGGCCTTCAAGAGCGGTTTGGAGTACCTGACGCGGCAGATCGGCAAGGTCAACCCCGCCGACGAGAATTATCTGTATGGCCAGTATTTCGCCTCGTACGTGATGCCCCTTGCGGCGCGGCCGGCGTACGCGGCGTGGTATCGCGCCGCGGCCATTGCCGTGATGAAGAAGCAGGCGGCGTCGGGCAGCGCGGCCGGGTCGTGGCCCGGCGGCATCGGCCATGAAACGCCCATGGCGATCCTGATCCTGGGTGCGGCAAAGCGCAATGCCTCGGCCGCCTCGCAGCCGGCGACACAACCCGGCGACATTCTCGATTACGCCGCGAGGCTGCCCAGCAACACCATCCGCGTCGATGACAACGGCGCGCCGGTCAGTCCCAAATACGGCGCATTCGAAGTCGACGCCGCCGCCAAGGCGCTGGCCGACATCCCGCGCCCCTGGACGGTCGAGAAGATGATCGCCCTGTACCGCACCGCGAAGGACCCCCAGCGCAAGGCCCACATCCTATGGGTGCTGGCTGCCAGCCGCGACCCACGAGCCGGAGTCTTGCTTGGCGAAGTGTTGATAAACACCGACGAGCCGGGCCCGCAAACCGCGGCCGCGACCTACGGCCTGATGACCTTCTTCGTGACCGAAGTGGTCGAGGGCGGCAGCGAGCAGCACGCCCAGGCCGTCCTGCAATGGTGGCGCAAGAACGAACGCCGCCTCCGCGCCGAAGCCGCCGCCCTGACCCCCGCCGTCCCCGCGGCCACGCCCCAACCAAGCACGCAGCCGGCCCACTCGGATCCGCTGGCACTGGCGGCGAAGGAGACGACCGCGCTTGTTGAGGCCATTCGCAAGAGAATGCCTGCAAACTGGCATGTTCCAGTAGCCGAGCCCAGGTCCCCTGCCGGCGGCGGCAACTGGCCCCGCGGGGCTGCTGTGGTGATCCACTTGGAGCGAATCGGCTTCAAGCCGCGCGACGCAAAGCGCGGCATCGGCGGGGCAGTGACGATCATGGTGATGGTCGGGGAATTTGCTCCCATCTCCGTGCCACCCGATGCGGCCGCGGCCGGCAACGCCGGTGATCTGGGACCGTGGCGGGGACATCGCGTCTTCGCCCTCGGCCATGCAAGAGATTGGCAGAAGTGGCAGACCGATGTTCAGGCGGCAATGGATGACACGAAGTCTCCGGCCCCGCCATCGGCTCTGCCGGCCAAAGGGCAGCCCGGCATGGGCGCGCCGGCTCCCACCTTGGCCGCTCCTTCTGGTCCGGCCGCGTCTCAACCACAGTCGGCGGCATCGGCGGCCGTGTCGCCCATTTTGCCGGCTGGGGAGCTTCCGGCCAAGCAGGTCGGCGACCCGCCCGACGACGGGAGCAAGGCGGAGAAACTGGACTCTATGCTTTCCTCCGGCGTCACGCATCGGCGCGTGGTCAAGGATGCCCAGGGCCGCCCCGTCCGCACGATCCTCTACACGTCGGGGCCGGTGCAACGAGGGTCGGATGAGCTCGCGCTGGCTGAGTGGGGGACGACGACGTTCGCGTATGACGCTGCCGGCCGGCTCGTCACCACGGCCGAATACCGGAACCGCACGCTGATTTGGTTCGTTCAATTCGAGTACTGGCCCAACGGAAAGAAACGGCTCCAGGTCTGGCGGACTGCCGACGGCGTGCGGACGCACGAACTCCGCTATCCGGCGGACTACCCGGCCGACTTCAGCAAACAATGGCCGTTGACGGAACTGCACTTCGACACCCAGAGCGGCGGCCGCTTGCTCTACATGGCCGGGCCGATTCCGGAGGACCACGACCTGGCCGAGGGGTGGGGCAAGCCCACCGGGCCGCTGCGGTGCGGCATCAGTGTGAGGGACGGCACCGTCACAGCCACCATCGCCAATACCGGCGATACGCCTTCGCCGCTGGCAAGGGATACCGATGGCAACATCGCGCGGCTGGAGTTGTTCGACGCCTCCGGCAAGGCCATGGCGTATCACAAGAGCCGTTGGCTGTCGGGCACCTCGCACGGCGGAGCGCCGACGCTGCGCCCCAAGCACGCGACGTATGAGCATTACTCGGTGGAGGACTGGTTCGGCAGAGTCCTGCCGGGCAAGTACACCGTCCGCCTCGTGCGGCGATCGACCGGCCGGACCTTCGACCTGGTATCCAACACCGTCACATACGAGGCGCTGCCGCCGACGCCCCGGGCGCCCACCTCCGTGGCTCCGCAGCCGGAAGTTAAAGATAGATTGCGTGTCGCCAAACCGGCCGAGTACGCCAAGTTGGTCGACAAGGTGAAAGCGGGAATGCCCCGCAAAGAGGTGGTCGACCTTCTCGGCCCGGTCAAGGACCCTGCGGGCGACGTGCTGGTGTACTACGTGATTTTTCCCAATCAGCATGTCATCCTGCTGACCCTGGGCCTGAAGGACGACAAGGTCGTCAGCGTCAGGAAGGACGAATGGATCATATACGTGCCATGAAGTCGCGGATGCCTCATGATGGTGGCATCTTCAGAGTGACACGGGACTGAGGTGCTTTATGGGAAAGTTCATACTGCGTGCTCTGCTCATCGCCGTCGTGCTTCTGGTGGCGTCATTCGCCGTGGTTCGCCACGAGGGTAAAGTGGATGCCTTCTGGGAAAATCGGTGGACAGCCCGACGCGACGCATACGACAAGCCGTTACAGTACGTGCTCTTGAGCAACCCCGGACCGACCAACAAGGTTGTCGCGTATGAACGCCGGCATTTCGGGTGGCCGATGCCGGTTCTGTATGTCGACAGCCCTGCAACGGACGGCACGCTGGCTGCCAACTTCGTCGCAGCTTGCGTACCTGCATTGGCTGTGGCTATCATCCTGGCAATTCGCCGGCGGCGGAGCGAATCTTCACCGGATGCGACACAGACTGAGACCAAACGGAGGCACACGGGGGGGCTTGGGGCCTGAGGTCCTACGGCGACGGCGGTCGGCGAAATCGATTGAGAGTTCAGGCGGCGACTTTGGTTGTTCCGCAACTGCCGTTCGTACCTGTGGCGGGTTGATTGCCGCAGCGCCGCCCACTACCATGCCACCATGAAATTACGACCGTACAGTCTTTCGCAGATGCAGTTCGGCGATTTCTCGCTGGCAGGGTACAGCGTGGCCGGCGAGGAGACCATCATCATCGCGCCGGAGCTGGACTGCTGCTTCGACATCGGCAAGTGCCCGCGCGAGGCCCTGGCGGTCAATCACGTGCTGCTTTCGCACGGCCACGCGGATCACGTCGCGGGACTGACGTACTATTTTGCCCAGCGCGACTTCCAGGGCATCGAAGGCGGCACGGCGCTGGTGCCGGCCAATCTCGTCGGGCCGCTGGAAGACCTCATGAGCGCCTGGGGGCGCGTCGAGGGGCACGTGCCGCCGCACCGGTTCGTGGGGATGGTCGCCGGTGACGATTTCGAGATTCGCCGCGGCCTCATCGTGCGGGCCTTTGACAGCAACCATATTCGCGGCTCGCTGGGCTTTTCCGTCATCGACGTCCGCAAGAAGCTCAAGAGCGAGTTCGATGGCCTGACGGGGCCCGAGCTCGTCGAGCTCAAGAAGCGCGGCGTGCAGATCGACAACCGCATCGAGGTGCCCTTGGTGGCGTTCCTGGGCGACACCGGCCCGGCGCCGTACAGAAACCTGCCCCACGTGGCCAACGCCAAGGTGCTGCTGGCCGAGTGTACGTTCTTTGACGAAGAGCACCTCAGCCGCGCCCGTGCCGGCCGCCACACCCACGTTCAGGACCTGCCCCGCGTGCTGGAGGGCATGAACAACGAGCACATCGTGCTGATCCACGTGACCCGCCGCACGAACATGACCGAGGCCCGCAAGCTCCTGCGCAAGACCCTGCCCGCCGCCACGCTGGAGCGCATCAGCTTCCTCATGTCCCGCAAGTACATCGAGGAAGAGTAAGGCCTACGCTGCGATCTTCTTCGTGGAAGCGACGTGCATTTTCCGCTAGAATCCTCCCGTTGTTGTTCAATTGAAAATCGGAAATTCGCAATCGGAAATTGAAATGTCTCTACTGGTCACTGGCAGCATCGGCATCGATACGGTTGAAAGCCCCTCGGGCAAGGCCGCCGACATCCTGGGCGGCTCGAGCATCTATTTCGCGATGGCCGCGAGCTTCTTCTCGCCCGTGCGCCTGGTGGGCGTGGTGGGGGAGGACTGCCCCGAAGGCTTCCTGGCCCCGCTGGAGAAGAACACGCGGATCGACCTGGCTGGCCTCGAGGTGCGACCGGGCAGCAAGACCTTCCGCTGGCATGGCAAGTATCGCGACGACGTCAACGAGCGCGACACCGTCTCGGTGGACCTCAACGTGCTGGCCGAGCGCGGGCCGAGCATCCCTCCGCAGTTCCGCGACAGCCGCTATGTCTTCCTGGCCAACACGCACCCGGCGCTGCAGGTCGAGCTGCTTGGCCAGCTCGACAGCCCCTCGCTGGTCGTCGCCGACACGATGGACCTGTGGATCAGCGGCGAGCGCGCCGCGCTGATGGAACTGCTGGGCCTCATCGACGGCCTGGTCGTCAACGACTCCGAGGCCCTGCTGCTGACGGGCGAAAGCAACATCATCGGCGCCGGGCTGACGATCTCAGAGATGGTGCGGCAGTTCGTCGTCGTCAAGAAGGGCCAGCACGGCAGCCTGCTGTTCGTCGGCCGCAAGGTCTTCGCCCTGCCCAGCTACCCCGTGCTCAACGTGGTAGACCCCACCGGCGCCGGCGACAGCTTCGCCGGGGCGATGATGGGGTACCTAGCCGCTCAGGACAACGCCGACGAAGCCACGCTCTGCCGCGCCCTGGCGTACGGCACGGTGACCGCCAGCCTCGAGCTGGAAGACTTCTCCGTCAACCGCCTGGCCGAGATCGCCCGCAAAGACATCGACCAGCGCCTGGAACACTTCCAGCAGGTCTGCGCTTTCTGACGGAGAGATTCACCGCAGAGCTCGCAGAGGACGCAGAGATAGGAAAAGAATGAGACGGGGTAGTCACATGGGGTTATCATTTATATGAGGTGAGACGGTTCATACATGATGAGGATGCATACCTATCACTGTCCCCGATGCGGTGAGGCGCTGGCTCGTCAACCGCTGCGCATCGGTCCGCTGTCGCTGCCGTGGTTTGGCAGGCTGGTCTGCGATCGATGCGGATTGACCGTGCGCACGGGGACGGGACTGCTGGCGGTTGTAGGGTTGATCGCGGCGGCGTCGCTGGCGGCGATCGTGGTGGCGTCTTTTGCGATCCTGGCGCTGATCGTGGCCGTGCCGGTGCTGGGCTATCTGGCGGCGCGGGTGTGGATTCTCCGCCGCCGCCTGAGCAAGGCCTCGCCGCGCCAGGACCGGATCATCGACGTCAAAATCATCGACGATCACCATGGAGATCGAACGCTTCCTTAGGCTTCTGCTTTTCTCCTCAGAGTCCTCTGTGCCTCTGTGGCAGGTGTTTGAAATGCGAACGTTCCTTGCTCTGGACATTGACGAGGCCGCCCGGCGGGGCATCGAACTGGCGGTGCGGCAGCTTGATCCGCCGCCGGCCACCCTGCGCTGGGTCGAGAGTGAGAACCTGCACGTGACGCTGAACTTTCTGGGCGAGATCGACGACACGGCCCTGCACGAGGTCTGCGACCTGGTGTCTGACGTGGCGGCAGACCACGAGCCCTTCGACTTTACCGTGCGCGGGATCACGCTCGAGCCGCGCCACAAGCCGCACATGTTCTGGGTCGGCGTCGGCGAGGGCGCCGCGGCCATGGCCGCCCTCCAGCGCGACCTGACAGCCGCGCTGGCGGGCGTGGGGTTCCGCGCCGAGACGCGCACGTTCCGCCCGCACTTGACGCTTGCGCGGATCAAGTTTGTGCGCCACCCGCGCGAGCTGGCGGCCCACGTGTTGCCCTTTGCCGAGACCATCTTCGGCGCCTGCCACGCCGACTGCGTGAGCGTCTACACCAGCGAGCTGGCCCGCGAAGGCTCCAAGTATACCGCTATAGCGCGCTTGCCGCTGGGATAGGATTCACCGCGGAGATCGCGGAGGTCGCAAAGAAGGATTAAAGGTCGGGAGGATGAATGGATGACTGGATGGGTGGATGACTAAACTGTCGAAACAACCTGATCTGCTTCTTTTATACTTCTGTCTTCCTCTGCGTTCTCCGCGATCTCTGCGGTGAAATCCCATGCCGTTCCTGATCGACGCGAACAATCTGATGCACGCCCTGGCTTCGGCCGGAGTGCTGGTCGGGCGCGAGGGGCTGGCGAAGCTTCTGGCGCCGCTGGTGCTGAAGGACCGCGTGCATGTGGTGTTTGACGGCGCGCGGCCGCCGCTGCACGTGGCCCAGCAGATCGACGCTTGCGGCGTGCAGTCGACCTTCTGCCCGGCCGGACCGGCCGACGCGATGATCATCAAGGCCATCGCGGCCGACAGCGCCCCGCGCCGCCTTACGGTCGTCAGCAGCGACCACGAGATTCGCGCCGCCGCCCATCACCGTCGGTGCATCAGCGTCACCAGCGAAGCGTTTGCCGCCACGCTGGCGCATTCGCGCACGCCCGCGGCGGGGCAAGAGGACGAGCCGCAAGAGAAGACCAAAGGCTTAACCGAATCCCAGACTCGGGCGTGGCTCAAGGAGTTCGGGTTCGACGATGACGATTAGCACGGGCGTCTCGCCCGTGAGTCCCACGGGCATCTTGCCTGTGGCGAAGATCATCCTGCACGGGCGGGACGCCCGTGCGACTCATGGGCAAGATGCCCATGCTACTGTTTCGCCCCGCCCAGGTCCGCCTCCTGGACGTCATGGCAGAAGATCGTCGGCCGCGCGTCGGGCTTAACAGGGTGAAGCCGAACGTTTCGCAGCGTCAGGCCGCGGAGGTGCGCGGCATAGAGGCCGCTGGCGGGAACCGTGCGCTTGAAGCAGAAATACTCCGGCCACCAGCGCCCGATCTGCTCGGGCGTCAGGTCCGGCAGGGGCGAGGGGTCGATCTCGCCCGCGGCAGCGCCTCCGCCGGTGGTCAGCGATATGTCGGCCAGCGTGATATTCTCGATGCAGTGGCCGGCCAGACCCAGCAGCATGATGGCCGAATCTTTGCCGCACATGGACGAATCGGCCACGATGTTGCTGAAGGTCATGTGACCCATCCGCTGCATCGGCGCCACGCCCGGTGGCGCGTCGACGCAGGCCCGCTGCTGGCCGAAGGTCATGAAGATCGGCCGCGGGACGTTCTCCATCACCAGGTTCGAGAACGCCATGTTCTCCATCACGCCGCCCTCGTAGAGCTGGATCTTGAGGCCGCTGTCTTTGATGTCGCGAAAGACGCAGTTGGTGACGGCCACGTTGCGGATGTCGCCGCGCGACAGCAGCCCGATCCGCATCCCCGCCCAGTGGCTGCAGAAGACGCAGTTGCTGACCGTCACGTCGCGGCAGGGGCGGTCCGGCCGCGACGCCTGCAGGCAGATCGAATCGTCGCTGGTGTCGAAGGAGCAGTTGCTCACGCGGACGGCGGTGCAGCCGTCGAAGTCCAGCCCGTCGCCGTTGCCGTTGGCGCGGCTGGAGATGGTGACGCCGTCGACGGCGATGTCGTCGCAGTACAGCCACGCCGAAGTCCACGCCGCCGGGTCGCGCAGCGTGATGTCGCGCATGCGAATGCCCGAGCAATCGAGAAAGCGGATCATCATCGGCCGATAGAACGGCTTTTGCCCAGTGTGTCTGAAGGTCTCGTGCCCGCCGCTCCCGTCGATGGTGCCAGCCCCCTCGATGGCGATTCGTCGCGCCCCGCGCGCGAAGATCAGGCACCGGTCCATGTGCGGCTCGTCGCGGTACATGTTCTTGTACACGTCGGTAGCGTAGTCGGCGATGTCCGTGCTGCCCACCAGCGCCGCCCCAGCCGCCACGTGTAGCGTGACATCATCTTTAAGAAAGATCGTCCCGATGACAAACCGCCCGCCCGCCACCAGCACGCCGGCTCCCTTGACGCGGCTGCACTCATCAATCGCCGCCTGCACCGCACGCGTGTTGACGGTATCGTCATCGCCGATCGCCCCGAATGTCCTGATGTCGATCATGTCGTTCATGGGCGGCACTATACCGTGCAAACTAAATGGCCAGGTTTAAATTTGCATGAGCGTCTAAATTGCACTTGGCTCCCCGTGCGACGGTGCCGGCAACAGGACATGGCGGCTGAACAACGGCCGCCATGGCACCAGGCAACTCAGTTCTGGAGAGTCGCTTTCACTGCCTGTGCTGCTCTTTGGCGAAGGAGGTCGCGGGCGTTGGTCTTGGCGGCGGTGGGCGTGATGCCTTCGGCGGCGAGGGGATAGACGGCGGCGAAGTGCTCGCGGGCGGGGCTTTCGGGGTCGGTTTGGCCGGGGATGCAGACGGCCGGCACGTCGGCTTGCATCGCAAGTCGCGCGACGCCGATGGTGGCTTTGCCTTCGAGGCTTTGGTTGTCAAGGCAGCCCTCGCCGGTGAGGCACAGGTCGGCGCCGGCCAGACGCCGGGGCAGACCGATGGCATCGGCGATGATCGCCAACCCATCCTGCAGGCTGGCGCCGGCGAAGGCGGCCAGGCCCGCACCGAGTCCTCCGGCGGCGCCGGCTCCCGGGCGGTCGGCGATATCGACGCCGAGCTTGCGGGCGATCAAACCGGCCAGGTGGGCCAGGCCGTGCTCCAGGCCAGCGACCATCTCGGCGGTGGCGCCCTTTTGCGGCGCGAAGACGGCCGAGGCCCCGCGGGGACCCAGCAGAGGACAAGTCACGTCGCAGGCGGCGCAGAGGACGGTTTCCGCAAGCCGCGGGTTGCGTGTGGACAGGTCGAAGTCTTCAATCTCCAGCAGGTCGCCGCCGGCGAGCGGATAGACGGCCTTTCGCCCGCCGCGGAGGATGAACGTGACGCCCAGGGCCTGGGCGGCGCCGCATCCGCCGTCGACGGTGGCCGAGCCGCCCAGGCCGACGATGATGCGCCGCGCGCCGGCGTCGAGGGCGGCGGCGATGAGCTGGCCGGTGCCGAAGGTGCTGGTGCGCATCGGGTCGCGCCGGTCGGGTGGGACCAGCGCCAAGCCGGAAGCGGCGGACATTTCGATCACGGCCACACTGCCGCCGGCGGGCGCCTCGCTCTGTCCATGCGCGCGGGCGAGGGCGGCGGTGAGACCGAGGCGGCCGGGCAGGGCGGCGTCGGTGTCGGTGCCGATCAGGGCAAAGCGGGCGCGCAGGGGCGAGCCCAGCGGGCCAAAGACGTCGGCGGTGAGCAGTTGCCCGCCGGCCGCGGCGAGCACGGCGTCGATGGTGCCCTCGCCGCCGTCGGCGACGGGGCAGATGTCGATGACGGCGTCAGGGCGAACTTCGAGGACGCCTTCGGCCATGGCGGCGGCGGCCGCGGCGGCAGAAAGGCATTCTTTGAACTTGTCCGGCGCGATGATGATTTTCATATTTCGGTGTCGCCCGACCCGGAGGGGGCGGCGCGTGGCTTGGGGGGTGCGGTCGCTCCGCCGCGGGCGCGAATGGTTGTCCAGGCCCGCATGTTGCCCCGCACGATGCCGATCCGCAGCGCCGTTCCGGCGGTCACATCTTCCAGGATCATGCCCAGCGTGTCGAGGTCTTTGACGTAAAGTTGTCCGGCCTGGAAGAGGACGTCGCCGGCGCGCAGGCCCAGTTCGGCGGCGGGGCTTCCCGGCTCGACGTGCGTCACCACCAGGCCGCTGTTGACGGCCAGACGCAGGCGGCGGGCCAGGTCTTCGTCGACGCCCGTCAGCGTCACGCCCAGGAGCTTGGCCGCCAGGGCGGCGCCGTCGGGGCGGGGCTTGGGCTGAAGCGTCACGACGGCGCTGATGTCATTGCCCGCGCGGACGATCGCGAAGGTCACGGCCGAGTCTTTGCCCGCCTGCAGCATCGCGCAGGCGTACTGGGGCATCTGGGTGGCGCTGCGTCCGTTGACGGCCGTGATCCAGTCGCCGGCCTTGAGCTTGCCTTCGGCGGGCGTTCCGGCGCGAACATCGGCGATGACGAGCGTGTCTCGTCCGTCGATGCGTCGCGGCACGACGGTGGCGCCGAGGACGACTCGGTTGATGCGTTCGAAGTCGAGCAGTTGCGGCAATTCGGCGTGCAGGGAGTCGATGGCGATGGCGAAGCCGATGTTTTGCGCGTCGGCGCGGATGGCGGTGTTGATGCCGATCAGTTCGCCGGCGATGTTAAGCAGCGGTCCGCCGCTGTTGCCGGGGTTGATCGGCGCGTCGGTCTGGATGAGCCCGGCGTACTCGACGCCTTCCTTGAACGTCAGGGTGCGATTGGTGGCGCTGACGACGCCGGTGGTGACGGTGCTGGCCAGGCCCATGGGGTTTCCCACGGCGATGACGGTCTCGCCGACCATCAGGTCGTCGCTGCGCCCCAGGGGCAGGAAGGGCAGGGGCTGGCCCTTGGGGTCGATCTTGAGCACGGCCAGGTCGTGGCGGGGCTCGGTGCTCAGGACGGTGGCGGCGAACTTGCGGTCGTCGGCCAGCGTGACGGTGACTTCCTGCGCCCGCTGCACCACGTGGGCGTTGGTGACGACGTACCCGTCGGGGTGGATCAGCACGCCGCTGCCCAGGCTCTGCACCGGCACCTGGCGCGTCAGCGGGCTGGGGAAGATGTCGTCGAAGATATCGCCGCCGAACATCCCCAGGCGCGTGCGGACGAGCTGCGTGGTGGAGATGTTGACCACCGCAGGACCCGCCGCGCGGTACGCCTTGACCACCGGCGTCTCGCGCTGGCTTTGCGGGACGGCGCCCCATGCGGGTGCGACGCTGACAGCGCAGATGGCGAGGAGACAGGCGATGGAACGAAAAACGATCCTAGATCCTAGGTCCTCGATCCTAGGTAAAGACTCCGAGATGTTTGCCCGAGGATCTGGGACCGAGGATCGAGGATCTGTTTCTTTCTTCACGTTCATGAGCCAACCTCACAACTCCAGTGTTTCAAGCTTCTTCTCTACATACGTGCTGCCGATGTTGACGACGGTCAATCGTCCGATTTTTCTACGGTCGGGCCAGTGCGAGTGCCCGCAGTACACGTGCGTGACTTTTCGGCAGGCCAGCAGCACCTGGCCGAACCTGGCGGCTCCCATGTAGGCGGCGGCGAAGGCGAAGCGGTCCGGACGGTCCGGGGGCACCTGCTGGGCGAAGGGCAAGTGGTGCATGAAGGCGACGATGCGTTTGACCCGCGGCGCCACGGTCTTGAGCTGGGTTTCGAGGGTGTGGGAAAGCTGCTGCACGAACTCCTTGTCGCTCATGCCCAGTCGCACATGATGGCCGTCCATCCAGCGGGCGAGAATCTCCATCTGTCGCTGCGTCAGGGCGTCGCGGTGGGCCTCGACCAGATCGTCTTGCCCGATGTGCGCCGCGGCCCCGGGCGAAAGCTTGGCCTCATAAAACGCTTCCGGAATCCCCAGCGCCGGGTCGGCCATCGAGTAGTCGTACCAGCCGACCGAGCCGACGAGCCCGACGTCGCCGATGATCTGGGGATGGTGATCGAGGACGACAAAGCCCGCCTCGGCGGCCAGCGCCGGCAGCAACTCGTAATAGCGCTGGATGGAGGTTTCATTATGCCGGCACCAGAGGCAGTGGTTGCCCGGCACGATCAACTTCATTCCGGGGAAGCCCTGAAACAGCGCCAGGCACTTCTGCCACGGGGCTGGTTCGCTGCCGGCGGTGTCGCCGACGAGGACCAGCGCGTCGCCGCCGGCCTCCAAGGCACGGCGCGCCAGGTCCTCGGCCCCGGCGCGTGAGCGGGCAATGTCGTAGTGCAGATCGGCTGTGATCAGAATCCTCATCCGCCGCTCATTATAGGGGCAATCGGTAGCCGCTAGCCAGTGGACGGGACGGGGAGAGCGGGATTACGCGATTGAGAAGATTAAGAGGATTGGGAAGAAGCAGAACAGGGAAAGCGGGAGCAATCTTTCTGGCAGATCGTCAGCAGGATGCAGGCGGCGTAAACAAACCTTGCCACAGAGCACACAAGGTGTCTTCCCGCCGTGGCTTAATTCACTCTGTGATCTCAGTGTTCTCTGTGGCAAAGTTGTTGCTGCTATGTGCTGCCAGAGAGTTTGGGCACACCTGGAAGAGCGGGATTGCTCAAGAGGCGCTGGACTGTGGGCGGCGATCATCATATTATTTTGCTGCACTTGCATTGGATTTGATGCATCCTATACGTAGGATAAGCCGTGATCTTATGGTACGAGAACGTGAAACCTTCGCCGTTGACGAGTTGGCGATCTGCCTGAGTCATTTTGATTTGGGGCTGATTTCCAAGGTCGAGGACTTTCCGCGCGGATCGCGCCGCAGTCCCAAGATCGTCATCGAGGCCCAGAAGGGCAAGTTCCTCTTCAAGCGCCGCGCCCGCGGCAAGGACGACCTGGCCAAGGTCGCCTTCACGCACCAGATCCAGTTGTGGCTGGCGGCGCAGAGTTTTCCGCTGCCGCACCTGATCGGCACGCGCGGCGACAACAACTCGATGTTCGTCCGCAACGGCACCATCTACGAGATGTTCGAGTACATCGAGGGCGTCCCCTACGACGGTTCACTCGATGCCACCTTCCACGCCGGGCGCGTGCTGGCGCTGTACCACAAGCTGCTGGCCGACTTCCAGAGCGACTACACCCCGCCCCAGGGCAGCTATCACAACGCCCCGGCCATCCGCCAGGCCATCCGCAACACCGTGCGAGCGCTGCCCATCGACAAGCGCCCCAGCGTCGAGGTGCTGACCGCCACCGTCGACACGCTCGAAAATGTTTACAACACCTCTGCCGAGAAGGTCAACGAACTGGGCCTCAACGACTGGGGCAAGCAGATCGTCCACGGCGACTGGCACCGCGGCAACATGCTCTTCCGCGACCACAACGTGGTGGCCGTCATCGACTACGACTCCGCCCGCCTGCAACAGCGCGTGATCGACTTTGCCAACGGCGCCCTGCAGTTTTCGATCATCCGCAAGGGCGACAACCTCGACGAGTGGCCCGACCATCTTGACGAGAACCGCTTCAAACGGTTCATGCGCGGCTACGACTCGGTCAACGTGATCTCCGTCGCCGAGCTCAAGGCCGTGCCTCACCTGATGTGCGAGTCGATCATCGCCGAGGCGGCGTTGCCCATCGGCACCACCGGTCTGATCGGCCATCTTGAAGGCTTCCCCTTCCTGCAGATGGTCGAGCGAAAGGTTCGGTGGATGCTCGCCCACGCCGATCATCTCTACCAAGTGGCGGCGCAATAACCGCCGCGCCCGCGTCAACGGCGACAATCGCTAATCGGACAGCGAAGCATACCCGCAGGTTTATGAATTTCGTGGACAGAGACCCGCAGGGCGTTAGAATTATCCAGGCATAGACAGAATCAGGAAATCCCCTTACGGCAATGAGGGCACGAGCCGGCCTGGGATTGGCCGGACCCTTCCAGCGCGGTGCAGAGTTCGAGTAGTTTCGGCAAGACTGGCGGCAGAATACCCCGGCCGCCCAAGGAGCCGCTATGGCTACTGCAAGCTGCGCTCGACGATGCGCGATGACGCTGACGGAATTGCTGGTTGTTGTCGCCGTGATCGCAGTTCTGGTGACGCTGATGCTCCCGGCGGGGTCGAACCTCATACAGCGGGTGAACGTCACCCTCTGCCAGAACAATCTGCTGCGAATAGCCCAGACGCAAACCATCCAGCAGCGGGAGTTCGACAGGAGCATCGCCGCCAAGTTCACTTCGCCCGAGAGTTGGCCGCTGCTGGTGAAGACCGAGACCGGCGGCGGAAGCATCCTGCGCTGTCCGGAAGGATACGGAATATCCGTTTCCAGTTCTTCGGGCGGCGGCGGTTCAGGCGGCGGCTCAAGCGACCTCCGCAGCGCCGCGCGATCGGCATTTTTCAGCGACTACTACTATCGCATCGACATCATCCCCACCTACCTCTCGGCCGCCTGGTCAGGCTGCTTGCCCTGCCAGTACTTTCCGGTCAACAACAGCTACTTCGTCCGCCGCCTGAGCGAAAACCAGCGCGTGACGCTGCCGCCGCAGGACATGACCAACCCCAATCACAACAACTACGGCTATGTCTTCTGGGACCGCTGGCCGAGCAAGCAGGCCGACTTCTGCTGTCAGAAGACCTACGTCGAGGACGCCAACCCCTACCGGTTCTGGATGTACAACGAAGTGATGGTGCTTCCGGGCAATTTTGTGCCCGGCAACATCCCCTCGCGGGCGCCCACCGACGCGGTTGACCCGCACTGGTACAGTTGGCAGGCCGGCGGCAGCGGTCTGGGCGACGCCTGGTGCCGCGACTCGGCCTTTCGCATCCAGTTCCTGGAAGACGGCTCCACCGAGGTCAAGATCCGCGCCAACAACATCCGCTACAGCGGCACGTTCCGTCCGGGACTGGTCAAGAAAGCCGCCAGCGGCGTCTACACCGAGGACACCAGCTATCAGAGCGCGAACGGACCGGACGGGCGGCCGACCACCACGCTGCTGGGTCCGGCGGCGCCGACGACGTATGTAGACGGTTGGGACACCGAGGCCAATCCCGACCCGCGATGGTTCCAGACCAATCCGGAACTGTACCCGACCGTGATTATCCCCACCGTCTCGGGCACACCGCCGCCGGCCGATCCGCCGCCGGCAGACGAGACCGGCGACTATGTCGTCAGCTACGGGATCAACACCCAACTGGTCGGCGCAAGCGGTCTCTCTCCCGATCGCGTGCTGGCGATCGACTACTCGCACCTGGCGGTGCGCGCCTTGACGGATCCCGCCGAAGCCGCCGAATGGGACGCCGCTGAATTTGCCCGTCACCAGGGCAAGCTTAACGTCCTGTTTAGCCGCGGGAACGTCAAACTGATGTTGCCCGACGAAATCGATCCGCGGATCCCCACGAACCAACAGATGTACTGGAATCCCTGATATGTTGGAAGTGCGATGGGGTACGTCCGGTTTGCTGACGCCCAGACGGTCGATTACGGCCGGTGCGGTGGCGCTGGCATTGACAGGGCTCTGGTTCTACACGCGCCCCGCCGGCGCCGACGGCGCGGTCGCCAAGCTCGCTGCCGAGGGAAACGTCGAGGCGCTGGGCAAGATTGCCCGCGGCAGCGATGACGCTCGTGCGATGCGCGCCGCCAGTGCCCTGGGCACGCTGGCGAAAGACCCCCGCACGGGAGGCATCCTGCTGTCGCTGCTGAAGGACTCGCGCCCCCCGGTGCGCGAACGCGTCGTGCTGTCGATAGCCAAGACCCCGGTCCCCAGGCAGCACGCCAAGATTGTGATGGACGTGCTGCGCAGCGACCCGTCCCCCGCCGTCCGGGCGGCAGCGGCCGAAGCCCTGGGGCAGATGAAGGCCGTGGAAGCCGTGCCCGTGCTGGCCGACGCCCTGAGCGACCAAGACATCGTGTACGACCGCTCACGCGTTGCCCTGAAGAACATCATGGGCGTGATTCCCGGCTTCAGCGAACGAGACTCCCCCGCGCGACGACAGAAGATGGCCAGGTATTACCGTACCTTCCACTTCAACTACGGCCGTGCCATCCAGGACTGGCAGGCGCTCAACGAACAACAGCCACCACCTCAGGAACACAAGCCCTGATTGATCTGCGATCACCCGATGCTGAACCTTGCACATCAACCTCTCAATGCCTCGGGCGCCGCCGGCGGCCTGGAGGTGCGTCCCGACATTGCGGGGCAGCCGGATTCTTCCGGTGTCCTGCTGGAGGAGCCGCTGTCTCTGCCGACGTTCGAGATCGCCGCATACTTCGCCAACCCCTGGTGGTGGCCGGGGGCGGGCAACCTGCGACATCCGTATCTCACAGCCGACTTCGCCGGCGAGTTTCCTGAGGGTGGGCAGTTTCTGCTGGTGCGAATGGCGCCGCAACGGTACCTCGCGGTGCTGCCGATGGCCGGCGAGCAGTCGTACGCGTGGCTGGCCGTGACCGCGGGCCGGCTCGCGTTGCGCGTCGGAACGCACGGCCGCGGGGAGGTCGCCGGCGACCTGCCCCTGTTCGCCTGGGCGGTCGCGAGCGACCCGTACGACGCCTGCCGGCAGGTCTGGCGCGAGGCGATGAAGTGGCCCGGCGTCACGGTCCGCCTGCGCGAAGACAAACCGTATGCGGAAGTTTTCCGTTATCTGGGGTGGTGCTCGTGGGAAGAGTTCTCCCGCGGGATCACCGACGAGAATATGCCCGCCGCCCTGCGCGCCCTGGCCGAGGGGCCCATCCCCGTGCGATATGCCATCATCGACGACGGGCACCAGGACTACTCGCGCGAGGAAACGTACTTTGACCGCGCGCTGGTGAGCTTCAAGCCCCATCCGCAGCGCTTCGCGCGCGGCTATGGCCCGCTGGTGGCGCAGAAGTCGCCCGGCGCCCTGCGCTGGCTGGGCGCGTGGTCGACGCTGCTGGGCGGTCTGGCCGGGGTCGCCCTCGACAACGCCCTGGGCGACCTCAACGACGCTCTGGTCAAGGCCGCCAACGGCTGTCTGCTCGTCAAGGACGACGACGCATCGGCTACGCGGTTCATGGAGACGATGATCGGCGCGTTCAGGGACTACGGCTTCGACCTGGTCAAAATCGACTTCATTTCGTCGATGATCATGTGGTACCTCGGGGCCACGGAGATGCTCCGGCGTCCCGGGGACAATTCGGCGGCCTTCGAGAACCCCGCCCGGGTCTCGGCGCGCCTGTCGCGGGCACTTGAGGCGGCGGTCGAGAAGTTCGACATCGAACTGCTCAACTGCAACGGCAACGGAGCGACGAACCTCTTCAACCTGTCGCACTCCAACGCCGCCCGCTGCAGCGACGACTACACCAAGGGCAATCGCGAGCGGGCGCGGGCGCATCTGTACCATTCCTTCACCATCATGCCCTGGCTGGGGCAGGTCGCCTGGGGCGACCATGACATGTTCCACTCCTGCGACCCGATGGCCGGGCGGCAGATGGCGATCTCCAAAGCCGTCTCCGGCGGACCGGTGTACCTGTCCGACAACCCGCGAGATTTCGTCGCCGAATACATCATGCCCCTGTGCTACGCCGACGGCCGCCTGCTGCGCCCGCTGGCCCCGGGCGTGCCTCTGCCCGAGAGCCTGTGGATCGACCCGGTGGAGCAACCGGCGCCGTATCGGGTGGTGGCCCCGCTGGCAGGGGGCGCCGCGGCCATCGTCGCGTACAACCTATGCAAAGACGAGCAGGACCTCCACGCCCGGGTCGTCCCGGACGACTACCGATCCGCCGGCTGCATGATGCAGACCTGTGCCGCCCTGTGGGACCTCCCGCCCGAGGGGCTGGTGATCTGGGACTGGCACCAGCGGTGCGGCCGCGTGCTCGACGCGCCGTACGAGTTCGACCTTGCCCCGCTGTGCGACCGCCTGCTGCTTCTGGCGCCGATCCGCCACGGATGGGCTGTCATCGGGCTGGTGAACAAGTACCTCTGCCCCGCGGCCGCAAGTGTCATATCCATCTCGCCGGCGCATCTGGATCTGGCGCTGGAGGAAGGCGGTCCGCTGGTGGTTTATTGTGTCGGTTGCCCTCGGGCTGAAGGCCTGGCGTTTGAGCAGGTGGGTGAGGATTTCTGGCAGACGAATGCCGGTCCCGGTCAGACGAGAGTTTCGATATCCGTTGCCATGTAGTACCCCTCGACCTTAGCGGGCATACTTGCGGTAGACCGTCTTGAACCGCCCCGTGCGGTAGTAGCCCACGACTTTGGATTGATACTTCTCATCGTGCCATTGGTTCTTGAGGATCTTGAGAAAGGCGTCGCGCTGGGGTTTCTCGTCTTCGACGTTGTAGTCCAGTTTCAGGCAGAGGATTTTGTTGACGGCCGCCAGGGCCGCGCGGCGGACCTCGATCTGCTCATCGTTCATCGCGTCGATCAAATCGTCCATCGTTTCATATGAGCGGGACAGGCCCAGCGTGGTCGCGGCCGAGACTCGCACCTCGTGGGCAGGGTCTCGCCTGAGCGACTCGACCAGCGCCTTGACGGATTCCCCAAAGGCGTCCTTGGGCTGGTCGGCGGGCAGGGTGGCATTGAGGGCGGTGGCGGCTTTGGCTCGCACTTCGAGACGTGGTTCGTTGCGGCGGTCGAGCAGCCGGTTGAGGGCGGGCTGGGCGGGCAGGCCGAGTTTGCCCAACGCGCGGACATAGGCCCCGGCCTCGGAAACGGGCTTGGTCTGAACCTGGCCGACGATGGCATCGTAGTCTTTGCGGTTCAGCGCCTCACGGGCGGCGGTCATGTCCGGTCCTTCCGGCGGGCGAGGCGCCAGGCCGCGCCAGAGATAGACCACCCCTGCGGCCAGAACGGCCGCGGCGACCAGGGTGATCTTCATCGTTTTGGTGACCTGCATCGGCGTATCTCTAAGGCATCCAATAGGTCGCCCGCATGGCCTGGTCCTGCGGGTCGATCTCATCGGGAGTCATCTGCCGCACGGTGCCGTCGACAAAGAGAACGTTCACCCTGCCGCCATGCCTGGCGAAGTCCAAGGTCCCGTCGCCGTCGGCGTCCCAGGTGGGTCCGTTCCAGTTGTCTTCGGTGGGCTTGGCGACGGTGTCAGGATAGTCCAGCGCCAGGATTTGTCCGCCGCGCGACATGGCGACGGCCTGCTCGTTCATCCCGTAGTTGGTGGCGCTGTAGACGATCTGCCCGCCGCCGCCGGAGGGCGGCTCGGGCGAGCCTGTCGGATCGCCCAGGATGATCCAGTCATTGCGCCCGGTGCATCCGCCGCTGCATCCGGGTTGGCCCCCGGAGCAGCCTTCGGTCTGCAGCAGGCCCGGACCGGGACCCTGCCACAACTGCGTTTCGTACGTCGTCACGCCGTTGTTGACGACCCAGGCGTACCCGTTGGGCGTGTTGGGGGCGTAGCACAGCGGGCCCCAGTGGTTCACCCCGTGAAGCACCGCCGTGGCGAAGGCGCAGTCTCTTGCCAGACCCATCGGACCTTTGCTGGTGGGGCAGTTCTCGTTAGCGGTGGCCCAGAGGCACGCATACGTGCTCCACCAGCTTCCGGCGATCCCGTCCCATTGCGTCCAGAGCCTTACACCCTTGCCGTCGGGCTCGACCTTCATGAACACGTTCGTGCAAGCCGCTCCCCACCAGGTGCCGAAGGTGACGCCCCAGTACGAACTGCCCGTGCCATCGGGCACGTAGGCAATGTCCTGCAGGGGCAGGGCCTTGCCCGTTCCCCAATAGGCGCCGGTGTCGCCGAAATAGCGGCCGGAGCCGTCCGTGACGGTGCTCTTCTGGTGCTGCGAAAAATGCAGCATCCACGGGCTGTCGTCGCTGAGGGGGTACCCGGCCCCGACATACGTGTCATACCCCCAGGCGAAATTCGCCTGCGCATAATGCGTGCGCACCAGCACGTAGTTGCTTTCGACATTGCCCCCGCCGGGGATTACGCTCCCGCCGTCGTCGCCCGACAGCGCCGTCGGTTGGGGCCCCTCGGGGCAGTAGAATATCCGCCCGGCCTTGTCTACCTTCGGAGAGAGCGTGACGTACCAGTTGGCGGCCGTGAGGTCATTCTTTTTGCCGCCGGCGCCGACGACCATGGCCGCGGCCTCGCCGATGCGTTTTAGATTGTTGCGGCAGGTGATGTCGTTGACGCGTCGCAGGAGGTTGGCGCCGGCCGGCAGCAACAGCGCGACCAGAACAGCCAGAACGGCCACCACTACCAGCAGTTCCGACAAGGTGAACGCCCGCCATGCCGCATGGGATCTCGGTGGAGTCATGTCACGGCCCTTCTCGCGCGAGAGTGTTGCCGCCAGTTCCCGAGCAAGATAATACTAGCCGCCGCCTGTCAGACGGTCAACACTTGCCCCTGATGCTGCATATCATTCCCGCGTGTGGAGGAGATCGTGATTGTGCTGGAAATTCCACCCGGCAGAGGCTATAAGATCATGGTCGTGTTGTAGCTGGGTTGGGGTGATGACCCCAACGGCGAGGATCGGGAGCTTTTCCCGGGTCCCCACACTGGGGATTGGTGTAACGGTAGCACGACTGACTCTGGATCAGTTAGTCAAGGTTCGAATCCTTGATCCCCAGGTCGTGTACAAAAGGCCATCGGAATTTCCCGATGGCCTTTTGCATTGGGAGGCCGGGCCGCTCTCGGCTTTGCGGTTTGCCGACGCAAAACCGGCAGCGCGGGGTTTAACATGCAAAAGGCAAAGGCGACTTTCACAAGGATCACCCCATGAACTTTCCACGACGGATCGGGTGCTTGTCTTTGGTGGCGACAATCGCGGCGATGGCGACTTGCAGCGCCGGCGCCTGGGCGGATGAGCCCCCGGCCAAGCCTGAGGCGGGGCAGAAAATCAAAATCGCCATCCTGGGCGACTCGATCTCGACGCAGCCGCACTGGCCCGACCGCCTGCAGAAGCTTCTCGGCGAGGGGTACGAGGTCAAGGCCTTCGCCGCCAACGGCACGGGCATTATCCGCTCCAACTCCCGCTCGATTTGGCGCCGCTACGAACTGGCCCACGCCGTCGAGTTCCAGCCCAACGTCATGATCCTCATGTACGACCACGCCGCCAGCCGCAAGGGCGAATGGAACGAGGCGGGGTTCCTGGACGGCTACAAGGAACTCATCACCCGCCTGCAAACCAAGGTCGCCTCCAAGCCCAAGCTCTACATCTGCCTGCCCGTGCCGGCGATGGAAGAGTGCTACTTCGGCATCGTGGCGGCCACATTGAACAACCAGGTCGTCCCGGCGGTTCGCAAAGTGGCGCAGGAGACGGGCGTGCCGCTGATCGACACGCACAGTCCCATGAAGGGCAAGGCCGATATGATCGGCATGGACGGCGTTTTTCCCACCGAGCGCGGTTATGCGACCATCGCCGTGACGGTCTACAAGGCCCTGACCGGCAAGGACGCCCCGCCGCAACCGGAGATCCTCGCCCCGGTTCCGGTCGTCAAAGCCGTCACGCCGGCCGAGGAGCCGGTGGCAGGGTGGAAGGACAAGCCGGTCGCGGCGGCGGTTGAATTGAAAGCTTCAATCGTGCTCGATCCCAAAGGCGACGGACCCGACGGCAAAGCCAACACCGACGACGATACCTGGGGCTTCTGGTTCATGCTGGCCGACCCCACGCACCGCTACAATCGCCTGGACCTGCCGACGTGGACGATGTCCGACGACCAGCGAAAGAACGGGATCCGCGACCCCAACTCGCCCGTGGGGCACCAGGCCAAAGTCGCCGGCCCGATCGCCTCGTCGCTGCCGGACCTGGTGGACTCGGAAGGATGGATCTTCCACAGCGACTGGGACGGGCGTTATGAAGGCATCTGGGGCAACAAACGCGTCGACTGCGTGTTGATGCACCCGTATGTCGAGAAGAACGGCCATCATCCCGTCGCCGTCACGTACAGCGTGCCGGCAACGGGCGTGTACACCATCTCGGGCAAGGTGACGGACTTGCAGGTCGTCAACAACTACGTCAAGTGCGACGGGATCACGTGGAAGATCGAAATCGCCGAAGGCGGCGAAAAAGGCGTGCTGCTGGGCAAGGGCACAGCCGGCGACGGCCACGGACGCCCTGACTCGACGGAGTTCAAAATCGAGAAGGTCAAGATCGGCGGCGGCAAGAACATCCGCCTGGTGATCCATCCCAATTACTGGTGGGGGACCGATCTGACGCGCATCGACTACTTCAGGATCGAGAGACAGTAGTACAGCAGTGTTGTGAGTGGTGAGAAAGACTCCAAGCGCGAGTAAGGCATCTCACCACTCACCACTCACAACTGGTGTTCCGTCCGCGCGATGACGTCGTCCTGGTAGCCTTTGCACAGTTCGACGAAACGGGCGCTCATGCCCCAGACTCGCACCACCAGGTCGGGGTACTTTTCCGGTTCGCGCTGGGCGTCGCGCAGCGTCTGGGCGCTGACGACGTTGAGCTGCAGTTGCATCCCGCCCATCGCGAAGAACGCCTGGAGCAGGTGCGTGAACTTGGCCAGGCCCTCGCGGCCGCGGACGGCGGAGGGATGAAAGCTCATCAGCAGGGCGTTGTTCCACTGCGAGAGCATCGGGTCGATCTTGGCGACGGATTTCATCACGGCGGTGGGCCCGCTGCGGTCGGTGCCGTTGGCGGGGCTGAGCGTGACGGGGATGCCCTCGCCGCTGCGTCGCCCGTCGGGCGTGGCGGTGTAGCACGTGCCCGCTCCCCAGGGGTGCGGTTGATGCACGCCCGACAGCACCCGCGCGCCCGAGGCCGTGCGGTGCGTCAGGATCTCGCGGCAGGCGAACTCGATGACCTCCTTGCCCAGCAGGTCGACGTAGTCGTCGTCGTTGCCCCACTTGGGCGCCGCCAGGCATTTCTGCCGCAGCGACTCGTGCCCCTGCCAGTCGGCGGCCAAGGCGGCCTGGAGTTGGCTCAGCGTCGCCTCCTTGCGGTCGAAGACGATCGCCCGCACGGCCGCCAGGCTGTTGATCGCCGTGACCGGCGCGCTGACCATCATGCCCTTGTCGTTGAACCGAAGCCCGCCCTGGGTGATGTCGAGGGCCTTGTCGATGCAGTCGTCCATCGTGCCCGACAGGAAGGGCAGGGGGCTGATGGTTTCGCGGCCGTCCACGTTCTCCCGGGCGTTGTAGTGGCGCACGCAATCGGTGATGTTGTCGGCGACGCGTCGCTTGAAGTATTCGAGCAACTGCTCGAAGGTCCAGGAGTCGTCGGCCTCGGCGAGAACCTGCTGAAACAGTCCTGTCAGGGTGACCGCGGCCAGGACGAAAAAGCTGCTCTTGCCGTCGATGAGCACGTCCTGGCAGGCGTCGAGGACGTAATCTCGCGCGTCGGCGGGCGAGTAGCCGACGCCCTCGAGAGCGGGCACGAAGGCGTCATCATTATAAAAGGCCAGTTGCCCCATGTGCGAGGTCGACAGCTCGGCCAGGCGGTGGATGTACCGTGGCGGGCTGCCGCGATGCACGCGGGCGCCGATCTGCGGATTGGGCAGCTTGAGCTCGCCGGCGGCGTCGAGGATGGCGTAGGTCAGGTCGTTGACGCCGTCGCGGCCGTCCGGGAGCAAGCCGCCGACGATGACGTTGTCCATGCCGTCATAGGAGACGTCGCCGAGCTTGAGGTCGCCCATATCGTTGAGCTTGATCAGCAGGCAGCGCAGCAGCAGGGCGGCTCGGTCGGCGTCGCAGGCGGCGTAGAAGGGCAGCAGGTACTGGTCCATGCGCCCCTGCGAGAGCAGGCTGTAGTTTTCGATGACCGTGATCAGGTGCAGGAAGAACGCGAGCTGGCAGGCCTGGTGGAAGGTCGCCGGCGGGTCGGTGGCGACGTGTCGGCAGACGGCGGCGATCTCGTGCAGCTCGGCGGCGCGCTCGGGCGAGGCGTCCAGGGCCTGCTCGTCGGCCAGGGCGGCGTAGCGGTTGGCCAGGGCGGCGGCGCTTTGGAACATGATGATGACCGCACGGAGGAAGTCGCGCCGGCTGGCGATAGTCTCGCCGGCAAGGCGCTGGGTGGCCTGGGCGATAATCCCGCCGAAGCCCAGGCGCATCACCTTGGGATAGTTGGGCACGTAGTGCCCCTGCGAGCCGCCTTCGCCGCGGCCGAGGCGCTCGAGCTCCTCGTCGCGTGCATACCGCGGGCAGCAGTATTCGAGTGATTCCTTGCTGGGATGGTTGGGGCGTTCCAAGGCCTCGAGGCCGCCCCCGCGCCGCCCCATGATTGTGCGCCCGCCGACGATCAGCTCGTCTGGCTCGATGAACGCCGGCATGCGATCGACGAGCATCGCGATGGCATGGGCCTTGCGCTCGACGAGCGGGCAGTCCCGGTCGCGCACGTCCCAGTCGGCGGGCATGAAGATGCGATGCCGCCCGTGACGCCCTTGGAGCATTGCCTGTCGCAACCGCGCGATTCGATCCGTGTCAGCGTTAATCATGGCGGAGCATTGTAGCGAGGGTATTCCTGTTTAGACATAGCGTCGAGGAAAAGACCGGCAGTGCGGGATTATGGGATTGAGAAGGTTAAGAGGATGGGGAAGAAGCTTGGGCGAAGATGTTAGCGGCGGGGCTTGCCCCGCGCGTCTTTCACCCTCTGATTAACGCGCGGGGCAAGCCCCGCCGCTAACGTCCCAATTCCGCTTCGCGGCTATAGGCGGGCGATATCGTCACCGATGGCGCTGCAGCAGGCGTTGAGTTTTCGGAAGATCTCGAGGCGTTTGGCGCAGGCGGCGGTTTGGGCGGGGACGGGTGTTTTGATGTCGATCACCTTGTGGATGTCGTTGATGGGGCTCAAGTCGGTCCAGAGCCCGGCGCCGACGCAGGCGACGGCGGCGGCGCCGAGGGCGGCGGCCTGCTGGCCGATCTGCGTACGGACCATCTTCTTGTTGTAGAGATCGGCGTAAATCTGCATCCAGAAGTCGCTGGCGGCCCCGCCGCCGACGGCGAGGATCTCGTCCGACAGCGGCGCCAGGGCTTCGAGGCTTTGCAGCGCCAGCGTCTGGGCCATGGCGATTCCCTCGACGGCGGCGCGGCACAGGTCGGCCTGCGTGGTGCCAAGGTTAATATGCACGAAGGCGCCCCGCACGTTGGGGCTGGGATCCAGCGACGACCCGCCGGCCAGCGTCGGCAGGAACATCACGCCCCGCGCGCCCGGCGGCGAGGAGGCGGCCAGCTCGAGCATCAGCTCGAAGGTGCTGCAGCCGCGCCGCTGCGCTTCGGCGTCGAGATTCGTACATAGCGTCTCGCGCAGCCACCGCAGCGAGGAGCCGGTCGAGAACACGCCCATCGCCGAGGCGAACATGCCCGGCACGACGTGGGCGAACACATAAGGACGCGTCGCGTAGTCCAGCAGTGGCCGCGAGCCGGCCACGGCGATCCAACTGCTCGAGCCCATCGAGTTGTAGGCGTCGCCCTCGCGCCAGGCGCGGGCGCCCAGGGCCATGCAACTGTTGTCCACCCCGCCGGCGACGACCTTGATGTTGGCGGGCAGTCGAAGCTCAGCCGCGGCCGCCGCGGTCAGATGGCCGATGACTTCGCTGGAAGGCACCGCCTCGGGAAAGATCGACGCCGGCAGGCCGCTGGCGCCGATGAGGGCGTCGCTGTATCGCCACGCCGCCAGGTCCCACACCCCGCTGCCGCTGGCGTAGGAGTAATCGGTGGCCATCACGCCGGTCATGCGGAAGTTGATGTAGTCTTTGGAGCCCAGCACGCGGTGGATGCCGGCGAAGACCTCCGGCTCGTTGTCGCGCAGCCACATGATCTTGAAGACGCTGTACAACGGCGGCGGAAAACCGTTTCCGGTGGTCAGGTACCAGGTTCGTTCGTCGACGTGGCGGAAAAATTGCCCCGGCTGCACGTCGGGGCGGCTGTCCGACCAGATCATCGCGTACGGGCGCAGCAGGTTGCCCGCTTTGTCGAGGGGCACCACGCCCAGCGAGTGACCGGAGATTCCGATAGCCGCAATCGCATCGGGCGAACCGTTCCACTGCGACATCAATTCGCCGGTGGCCGCGACCGTGGCGGCCCACCACGTTTGCGGATCCTGCTCGTGCCAGAGCGGGCGCGGATAGTGTGTTTCGTATGAGGCGTAGTGCGACGCCAGGCACGCGCCGCCGCCGTCATAGAGCGAGGCCTTGATCCCGCCGGTGCCGAAGTCGTATGACAGAACGATGCTCATAGTGGTGGAAGAACGGAAGGATGGAATGATCGAAGATCGGGTAACGCGGAACAGGAGATGGAATGATGGAATAATGGATGAATGACCAATCCGAAAGCGTCATGCAAACTGTGCTGGGTTTCTTTCAACATTCCAACCTTCCAATCTTCCATTCTTCCAATCTCCCGTCAGTAGTCGCTGCCCGTGGAAGTCGACAGCCCTTCGAGGATGGATCGCGCGGCTTTGACGCTGATGCCGAATCGCGTGGCGCCCAGGCGGTGCATGGCCAGGATGGTTTCGAGGCCGCGCACGCCGCCGGCGGCCTTGACGGAGCAGCGGTCGCCGACGGTCTGCTTGATCAGCTTGATGTTCTCCAGCGTCGCTCCGGTGGGCGCCCAGCCGGTGGCGGTTTTGACGAAGGCGGCTCCGGCCTCGACGGCCAGGTTGCACGCGCGGACGATCTCGGCGTCGCTGAGGTAATGGCATTCGAGGATCACCTTGACGGGCATGCCCTGCGCCTCGGCGACGACGGCGGCGATGTCCTGGCGGTACAGATCGTCTTTGCCGGCCTTGAGCCAGGTGATGTTGTTGACCATGTCGAACTCGCGGCATCCGAGTTTGCGCTGCTGGGCGACCTCCTGCGTTTTGGTCGCGGTAGACGCCGAGCCGCTGGGAAACCCTGCCGTGGCGCCGATGACGATGTCGGCGCCGCCAGCCAGTTCCAGAGCGTAGGGCACGTGCGAGGGAAGCACGAAGACGGCGGCGACGGGAAATCGTTTCGCCATGGCGATGGACTGGGCGATTTCGTCGAGCGTGCTCTGAGCCTGGACGCAGCTCACGTCGATCATCCGGGATATTTCGGCGGCCATCATGGGGCGTACTCCTCTAGGGGATGCATGCGGCTGACTATCGTTTAAACGGGGCGGCTGCGGTTTGAAAAGAAAAATCACGGGGGGGCGGAAGCGTATCCCAAAAAAATTTCCCTGGCTGGCGTTAACGCCAACCAGGGATGGTGGCCTGGTCATGGTTCATTGAGTGCAGCCAAATGGTAACCAAACCTGAATTATGATAGGCGCGAAGGGCGAATCTGTCAAAGTGTTTCCTGAGGATTTCTCCCAGTCCTCCTGCGACTATCCGGCATGGCATGGCGGCGTTTTCCGCGACACAAGCCCTCGCGAGGGGGCAAGGCCCCGGCAGAGGCGCCAGCCCCATCAATGATTTCATTGCTTGTGTCCGCTCACGCCACTAACTATAATCTTCGTCATAGGCAGCGCACGCGCGAGCGGCTGGCCTGGAAATAATCCACCGCCATCCGCTGCACGGTTTCCCGCCAATATGACGATATAGTGCCCCAAGGCCGCGTGCGCACCAGCCCTGTGGCACAAGAGGCCGACAACCAGGTGGAGAGCCCATGAGTACGCGAAGATTGACCGTATCCGCGGCCGCTATGTCTGTCCTGACTTTCCTGTTCGTCCTGGCGTCGTGGCAGCCACTGACTGCCCAGGAGGCGCCAGCCTCGACAGAGCCTGCCGCGGCGCCGGCCGCCGCAGGCGAGCCCATGATCCCCAGCGGCAAGGTCGAAGGGGACAAGATGGCCGACGATGTCGAGGAGGCCGCCCGCAAGGCCATGGGCGCCGCCACTCAGCCGGCGGGCCAGGACGCTGCCCCCGACGGTGTCGGGGCGCAGGCCGCTCGCGACAAGGCCGCCTCGACCTGGAACGACTTCATGCACTTCGCTCGCATCGGGCAGGTCAAGGCTGCCCAGAGCTACGCCATGGCCCTGCTGGACTCGGGCACCGACTCGCGCACCATCTACCTGCTCTCGCTGGAAAGCAGCGACACGCGCCAACTGCTCGACCGGGCGGAAAAGCTGCCCGAGATGAAGGACGTCGTTGCCCGCCTGCGAACGGCGATCGAAGAGGGATACTTCAAGCTCAGGCAGGACCCCGCCGAGATCGCCAAGGCGATCAACTCCCTCGAGCGCAGCGTTCAGGCGTATGAGCTGGGCGCCCGCCGCCTGGCTGTCAGCGGCCAGTACGCCCTGCCGCAGATCATCCAGCGCCTGATGGACCCCAAGCTGCCGCCGCTGCTTCGCGAGCGGTTGATCACCGTTCTTCCGCGCCTGGGCAAGGAAGCGGTCCTGCCCCTGGCCGAAGCGCTGCAGAGCGACAACCCCAACCTGCAGGAGATCTTCGCCGACACGCTGGGGCGCATCGGGTACCCCGCCGCCGCCCCGCGCCTGCGAGAACTCTATGAACGCAAGGACCTGCTGCCCAAGGTCAAGAAGACCGCCGAGTCGGCGCTGCTGGCCTGCGCAGGCCCCGACGGACTCAAGCGGCCCCTGGCGGAAATGTTCTACGACATGGGCCAGAAGTTCTACTACCAGGCCGAATCGTTGCGCCCCGACGAGCGGGTTTCCACCGCCAACGTCTGGTTCTGGACCAGCGACCTGGGCCTGATCTACCGGCCCGTCCCGCGACAGATCTTCTGCAACGTCTACGCCATGCGCATGTGCCGCCTGAGCCTGGATCACGATCCCAACCTGTACCCCGCCGTCTCGCTGTGGCTGGCGTCATACCTCAAACGCGAGTTCGACCTGCCCGCCGGCGGGAAGGATCCGCTGCTGGCCGAAGGCGAAATGCCCGCCACGTTCTACCTGCAGTCGGCCAGCGCCCGCTATCAGCAGGCCGTCCTGCAGCGCGGGCTCAACGACTACCACACGCCGACGGTGCTGGCGGCGATCAACGCCCTGATCAACACCAACGGCGCCCAGAACATGATCCGCACCGGGCAAGGCACGCAGCCGCTGGTCGACGCCCTGACCTACCCGGCGCGAGAAGTGCGCTTCCTGGCGGCCGAGAGCCTGGCCTTGGCCCAGCCGACCGAGCGGTTCACCGGTTCGCAGGGCGTTCTGCCGGTGCTGTGCGAGGCCCTGCGCCAGGTGGCTCAGCCCCGGGCGATGATCGTCGTCAGCGACCAGGATGCCCGCAACGCTTTGAAAGATTCGGTCCGGGCGGCCGGCTATGAAGTCTTTGAAGAAGCAGACGCGGACAAGGCCGTCACTGCCGCCCATGCCGCCGGCGGCGTCGACGTGTTCGTTACCGCCTCGGCGCCGGACCCGATGGCGGTTCTGGGCCTGCTGCGGCGCGAGGGGCGATTCGCCACCACGCCGCTGGTCGTGGCGGCAGAGGCCACCGAGAACCGCCGCGTCCTGGCCGAGCGAGACAAGCGAGTGCTCCTGATCGGGCACGACGCAGCCAAGACAAACGTCGCCGAAGCGATGGCCAAGGCCGTCGAACTGGGCGCCGGCAAACCCATGGACAAGGCCCGCGCCGAAATGTGGGCGGTCCGCTCCGCCAACGCCATCCGGCAATTGGCCCTGACCAACAACAAGGTCCTCGAGTACGTCCAGTGCCAGCCGGCGCTGGTGACGGCGCTGGTGGGTCCGGGCAAGGTGCAGGTCGCCGTCGCTGAAACCCTGGCCCACTACAGCGATGCCCCCTCGCAGCGGGCCATCGCCGCACTGGCCTGCAGCGCCAAGACCGCCGCCGCCGTGCGCGTGCCCGTCTACGCGTCGGCCACCGTCAGCGTGCGGCGGTTCGGCAACCAGTTGACCGAAAGCCAGGCCGGCGACATCGTCCATTGCGTCGTCGAGCCCAAGAACGCCGGCCCCATCCGCATGGCCGCCAGCCAGTTGATGGGGGCCCTCGACCTGCCCAGCGAGAAGATCAAACCGCTGATCCTCTCGACGGAAAAGATGGACTGACCTGATTCCACAACCCAACGAAAAGGCCGCCGAATCCCGGCGGCCTTTTTCATTTCCAGGGCTGCCACCCGGCCGCCCGGCGCGCGGATCACGAGCGTGTCATCGCCAGGCGTGCAGGTCGGTCACCTCGCCGATGAAGCCGATCGTGCCTTCGGCGGCGCTGGGCAGGCTGAAGCAATGGATCAACTGGTCCGCGAGGTAGAACTCCATCAAGTCGCGCTTGAGCACGAGGCGGAACGTAGGCGCAGGGCCGAAATCGTACTGGCGGTCAATGGAGATCTCGCACTCGAACGAGCCGGGATAGAGCTTGAGCTGGCCCAGCCGCGCCGCCCCTGCCGAATTGAGCAGGACGGCCGTGCCCTCCCCCGCGCCGGTTCGGATGAACAGGCCGCACTCCCTGGCCGAGGGCGTTGGGGGCAATGCGATCACGCCTTCGAGAATAATGCCCTCGCTGGTCGGCAGCGTCTCGGCGAGGATCTTGAAGGAATCCATGGCGATCCCCGGCACGCGCGGCGCCGCGGCGCCGCCCGGGGCCGCCCCGCGCGGCGGGGCGATGTTCAGCGCCTGGGCCTTGAGGGCGTCGTTGCCCGCCCACCACGCCAGGCGCATCGTGCCGTCGGCGTCGAAGACCGCCCGCTTGAGCAGGCCAAAATACACCATGCGGTCCAGCGGACCGCTGACCGGCGCCTGGCGCCCAATGGCGTGGTGGTTCACCAGCAGCCCGTCGGGGCTATGAAAGAACCGAGAGAAATACGTGTGGAGTTTGCCCCAGCCGTTGTTGGTCAGCAAGCCGCTGTTGCGCTGCTGGCGGACGAGCGGACCGCCCGGCGCCTCGGCGGTATAAGCGATCATGCTGCCGTTGACGCCCAGCATGTGATAGTACGTCTCGCCCACGCGGGCCACCCCGCCGTGTTCGCACGGGCTTTCCAGCGGCGGCTCGATCGCCGGCGGCGGCAAAGCCTCCCACGTCGCGCCGTCGGCGGAGCAGCCGTGCCCGACGCCGTGATGCGCGGCGGGGCTGGCGGTCCAGTAGCCCCACAGGCCGCCTTCCTCTCGTGGGCAGGTGAAGATGCAATCCCAGCGCGCGGTGTCGTTGTCGGCAGTTTTATACCAGCGCGTGTCGGGGCGGGTGCAGTACTGCGCCCCCATCGGCCTCCAGTTCACCAGGTCCGTCGACTCGGCCATGCAGATGCGCTGCCCGCCCTGGGAGTACGAGAAGTTCATGAAGAACTTGCCGTCGCGATCGAAGTCCGGGCTGGCCCAGGTCGACCCGGTGCCCATCCAGGCGACGTCGGGTTCCTTGGTCAGCACCGGCCCGTGTTCTTTCCAGTGTACGCCATCGGGGCTGGTGGCCAGGGAGACGTTGTCCCACATCGCCCCCGAGTTGGCGAGGTAGTACAGGTAGTACGTGCCCTCGTGCCAGTACAGCCAGGTATCCCACATCTTGCCCGTCGCGGGCATCTGTGGCTGGTAGAACATCTCTCCCATCGGTTACCTCTTAATAGCTGGAAGATTGGAATGATGGAATGATGGCTTCCAATCTTCCATTATTCCATTCTTCCGTTTTTGCTCTTAGGCCCATTTGGCCAGGTCCCATCGCCAGTCGGCGATATCGACGCGGGGGCCTTTGACGCGCACGACGTTGAACACGCGCCCGAAATCGGGGTCGATGGCGTGATTGCGACAATGCCCGGCGATCAGGTAAGGACGGCCCTTCCACTGATACCGCGACGGACCGAACTTGGTCTGCAGATGCGTGTGCCCTGCCGCCATCAGCGCGACGTTGGCCGGGGCGATGGCGGTTTCGAACTCGCTTTCGTTGGGGAGCGTTTCGGGCGTTCCGTGGGAGAAGAAGACCATCGGCCGCCCCGCGGCGCCCTCGACCTGTCCGGCCAGCCACCGCAGTTGCACCTCGTGCATGGGCGGGACCGTGTCGTAGACGCCGAAGGGGATATACATCGAGACGAACCTGACGCCGCCGGCGTCGAAGGCGTAGTACCGCCCGCCGTGGCGGCAGATGAACCACGTGACCGCGTTGCCGTTGGCCAGGTCGTGATTGCCCAGCGTCTCGTAGGCGGGCAGGGTGGCTGTTTGCATGGCCGCCTGATAGAGGGCCAGTTCTTCGCCGTTGTTGGGTCCGTCGACGAAATCGCCGCAGTGCAGCATGAACGCCGGCCGCTCGACGCACCCGCCCAGCGCCGCGGGCCAGGGTTCGCCGTCGAGATGCTCCATCTGGTCCAGGGCCTGGTGGCGGATATCGGCAGGGCCCTGGCGCGGCTCGTATCCGAAATGGGTATCCGACCAGACCAGGAAGGTTATATCTGCTTTCAAGTTCTTCGCCTCGTTCACGCCGCACCTCCGGGGGGGCTCGCGCCCGGTCAGCGCTCCAGGGTCCCCGTCCGCAGCTTCTCTCTCAAACCCGCCAGTTGGGCGACGGTATCTTTCGCGTCGGCGCCGAACTGGCCGGTCTCGAACATCAGCGGGCCTTTGTACCCGCTGCGCTCCAACTCCGCCAGCAACTGTTCCCAAGGCAACACGCCGCGACCGGGCGCCCAGTGACGCTCATCGAGACCGTCGTTGTCGGACAGGTGCGTCGTGCAGACGAACCTGCCGATGCGCCTGACGTATTCTATCGGGTCCTGGCCGGCCAGGTTGATGTGGTTGACGTCCAGGCACAAGCCCGCTCTGCGGCCGTCGAAAAGGTCCGCCATCGCCTCGACTTCGTCGGGGCGGTTGAGCAGTCCCCAGGGCGGCATGGGCTCGACGGCCAGCACGATCCCCCGCGCGTCATGTCGGCGGCGGCAGAGGGCTTCGAGCTGTTCCACGCACGCCCGCAGGGTGCGGCGGCACAGGCCCATCGCCTCGCTGCGCCGATCCGCCTGCAGATGGCTGGCGTTGGGGTGAATGATCAGCCGCCGCCCGCCCAGGTCTGCCACCCGCTCGAGGCACCACGCCACCGCCGCGACGGTTCCCTCGCGGACAGCCGCGTCGGGATGGGCCGGATCGATCAGCCCCGCCTCGGGCACCGTCGCAGCGTAGGGCATGTGGTAGGCCCAGACGGACAGCCCGCATCCGTCGAGCATTTTCTTGAGCTGCGCCAGGGCCGCCCCGTCGGCCAGCCATGGCCAGTAGCCCAGATTAAGTTCGACGCTGGTAAAACCGAATCGCTCAAAGAGCGGCAAGTGGCCAGCCGGGTCGATTCCGGCCAGGCAGTGGGTCGAGATTCCAAAATCGTTGTCGATGCTCATGATTGCGTAATACCGGCAGCGACGGGGGGATGTCTACCAAATTGTTGCACCGGGGTCCCCTTTGATCGAGCGGCGTGTAACCCATCCCATCGGGGGCGACACCATTCCTATAGCCGCAGCGGACCCTGTGCCGCGGGCGTGGCTTTTCATCGGGGTCTGCGGCCTGAACCTAGAATGAATTAAACGGGTGGGAGGACAAGATCATGAGCCGCCTGAGAATCGCAATCGCCGTGATTGGTGCCGCAGTGGTCATGTACGTCGCATCTCCGCTGTGGGCCCAAATCCAGATCCGCGTTAACCCCAGCGAGCAGGACCAGAGCCATGTCGAACGGTATTCCGTGATCGAGCCGCTGACGCGCGGGCCCCTGCACGAGGCCATCGCCGAGCCGGTCGTGTTCAATGGCGAGGCCGCGGGTCTGGTGATCTCCACGCCCCCGCCGGCGCCGATCGATGAACTGCCGCCCGACCAGCAGCCCATTGGCGACAACATCGTGTGGATTCCCGGCTACTGGTTCTGGGAACCGAGCATGAACAACTTCGTGTGGGTCAGCGGGTGCTGGCGCGAGGCGCCGCCCGCCCGTGCGTGGGTGAGCGGTTACTGGGTGCGCGTTACGGAAGGATACCGATGGGTGCCGGGCTTCTGGATGGACGCCGCCCTTGAGCAGATTGCCTATCTGCCGGCCCCGCCGGATAGCCTCGAGAGCGGGCCGCCCGCCCAGCCCCCGACCGACGATGTGGTCTGGGTCCCGGGGGTGTGGACCTGGCAGCAGGACCGGTTCGCGTGGCGGCCGGGCTTCTGGCTGACCGCCGTGCCCGACTGGGTGTGGACGCCGGCCCACTATGTCCGCGACCCGTACGGCTATGTGTTCGTCGACGGATACTGGGATTATCCGCTGGAGCGGCGCGGGGTGGCCTTCCTTCCGGTGTACTACCCTCGCCAATACTACGGCCGCTCGTTCACGCCCTCGCTGGTGCTGGACCTGTCGGTGGTGTTCGAGAGCCTCTTTTCTGCTCCGCGATACGACCACTACTACTTCGGCGACTACTACGACGCCGGCTATGCCGACGCGGGGATCTACCCCTGGTACGATGTGCAGCCGCGTGTGTGGTACGACCCGGTGTACTCGCACCGCCACTGGAGTCATCGCCACGAGCCGCGATGGCGGGAGTCGTTGGCGCGCCAGTACAGTGACCGTCAGCGCGAACCGCGCTACCGCCCCGCCCCGACCTACCGTGCCCTGCTTGACCAGGTGGCCAGACTCGCCGAAGGCGACCGGGCAGGCCTGTCGCTGGGTGTGACGTTCCAGCAGTTTGCCCAGAGCCCCGAGCGACCGTTCCGGTTCGAACGCTCCGACCGCCAGTTGTGGACGCAGTCGAGCCGCCGTGTCCAGGAGGAACGGCTCCAGCGCCGCGACCAGACGCGGTGGCAAGCCGCCCGTACCGCCCCGGCGGTGACCAGCCCGACCCAAACGCAGGCCGCCGAACAGGTTCGCCAAGCCGAACAAGCCCGCCGTCAGGCGGAACAGGACGTCGAGCGGGTGGAGAATCGCCGGCTGCGAAACGAGCAGGCTCGCCGCCAGAAGCAAGCGGCGCCTGAGAGTGTCGCGGCCCCGACGGCAGGGCAACCTCCAGCCGAAGACACCCGCCGCCGGCAGGAACTGCAGGCCCGGGAAATCGAGGCTCAGCGCCAAGAGCAGGCACAGCAAGAGGCGAGGGAACGTGCTCGAATAGCCCGCCAAGCGCAGGAAGCGGCAGAGCGAGACGCTCAGTCCGCACGCACCCAGGAACAGCGACGCCTAGCTGAACAACGGGCCCGGGACGCCGCCCAGGCCGCTCAGGAAGCCCAGAGGCAACAGCGCCAGGCGCAGGAACAGCAGCAACGGCTTGAGCAGCAGCGCACGGAGGAAACGCGCCGCCAGCTCGAACGCCAGCGCCAGGACGCCGCCCGACAGAGCGACGCCCAGCGCCAGGCGAAAGAGGCTGCCGACGCCGCTGCCCAGGCTCAGCGCCGCGCCGAAGCGGCTGGACCGGTCAAGAACGAGGCTCAGCGAGCCGCCTCGGCCGCTGAAGAGGCCCGTCGTCAGGCCGAACAGGCCGCCCGACAGGCCAGCGACGAACAATCGCGCCGCCAGGCGACCGAGGCCGCCGACGCGGCGCGCCGGGCTAGAGATCAGGCTCAAAGGGCTGCACGCGAAGACCGCCCGGGCGAAACGCTTCGCCAGTCGCAGGAAGCCGCCCGCAGCGCACGCCAGGCGAAGGAGAAGGCCCAGCAGGCCCAGGCGCTGGAACAGGAAAACCAGCGCACGGTAGAAGAGGCGCGCCGGCAACAGCGCCAAGCCGAAGAGGCACGCCAACAGGACCAGCAAGCCCGACAGCAGGAACAGGCCCGCAAGGAAGCCGCCGATCGCGAAAGCCGCCTCAGGAGTCAGGACGCCGCCAAGCAGCCAGACGCCCGGCGGACCCAGGAGCAGCAGGCTCGCCAGGCGCAGGATAACCAGCGCAAGGCCCAGGATGCGGCCAGGCAGGAAGCTGCCAAGCAGCAAGCGGCCCGGCAGGCCCAGGAACAGCAGGCTCGCCAGGCGCAGGATAACCAGCGCAAGGCCCAGGACGCGGCCAAACAGGAAGCTGCCAGACAGCAAGCGGCCCGGCAGGCCCAGGAGCAGCAGGCTCGCCAGGCGCAGGAGAATCAGCGTAAAGCTCAGGACGCGGCCAAACAGGAAGCCGCCAAGCAGCAAGCCGCCCGACAGGCGCAGGAACAGGCCCGCCAGGCTCAGGAGAACCAGCGCAAGGCTCAGGACGCGGCCAGGCAGGAAGCCGCCAAGCAGCAAGCCGCCCGGCAGGCGCAGGAACAGGCTCGCCAGGCGCAGGAGAATCAGCGCAAGGCTCAGGACGCGGCCAAGCAGGAAGCTGCCAAGCAGCAAGCAGCCCGACAGGCCCAGGAACAGGCTCGTCAGGCGCAGGAGGCTGCAAAGGCCCAGGAAGCTCGCAAGCCAGAAGCGGCCCCTACGCCGCCTGAGTCAGGCAAGGATGCTGACAAGGGCAAAGGCCAGGGCAAGAACAAGCGGAAGGACTGACGGCGGCAATGGGATTACCGGCGTCACCAGTTCTCGATCTCGCCGACGATTTCTTCGACGAGATCCTTGATGGCGACGATCCCAACATGGCGGGCTTGGGCGTCGGCGACCACGGCCAGGGCGATCCGCTGGCGCTGCATCCGGTAGAGGGCCTGCGTGATGTTGAGCGACTCGTCGAGCACCAGCGGCGGCGGGGCCAGCGACTGCAGATCGGTCTGGGGCGGGCTGCTCAGGGCGTGGTAGATATCCAGCACGCCGGCGATGCGTCCGTCGGAGTCTCGCAGGGGCAGGCGGCGATATTCATGGGCTTTCATGATCTCGAAGATGCCCTCGCGCGTGATGTCGACGGGGGCGGCCACCACGTGCTGCATGGGGATCATCGCCTTCTTGAGCATGACCTGCGAGATGCCCATGACGCGCTGGGCCATGCGGGTCTGGAAGTCGGTCAGGGCGCCGCTGGCCTGCCCTTCGGCCACAATCGCCGCAACCCCGACGTGCCCCAGGGCCTGCTCGTCGCCGCCGGTGCGCCAGAATCGCGTCAGCAGCCAGGCGAACCCGAGCACCAGCGGACGCGCCAGCGTGACCGTGAACAGCCACCCCGACAGGCGCACCAGCCACGCCAGGCGGTACATGAGCGTTTCCGCCAGGCGCTGGAAGACGTTCTTGGGCAGCGTTTCGCCCAGGACGAACAGAATGCCCGTGCCGACGACGATGGCGTAGAACTCGGCGCGGCGGCCGGCGCCGCCCAGGATGAACATGGCGCTGACGGCGTAGGTGAAGGCATAGTTGGCGACGTTGTTGCCGATCAGCAGCGTGGCCAGCAGTCGCCGCGGGTGGGCGAGCTGGTGGTGAATGGTCCGTGCCCCGCGGCGCCGCTGCTCGACGGACAGCTCCAGGCGCACCTTGTTGAGCACGTAGAAGCCCATTTCCATGCCCGAGTACAAGGCGCTGAGGCCGACGCCGGCGATCGCGACGATCCAGTAGATCGCCCACTGCATGTTGATGCTCAGGTTATCCAGCATGGTCGCCCCCTCGCCGGCCAGCGCCCGCGCTGTCGAGCCCCGGCGCCCGCGTCCGGTCCTGCACCAGCTCCAGCCGCAACTGCCCGATGCGGCGTTTGCGCATGGAGACGACGGTGAACTGCAGGTTGCGGAAGGTGACGGTCTCGCCCTCGTGGGGAATCCGCCCCATCAGCGACGTCACGAATCCGCCGATGGTGCTGATGTGCCTGCCGGAGAGATTCATCTTCAGCGCGTCGGCCAACTCATGCACCGGCAGATTGCCGTCCAGCACGTACGCCCCGTCGCGCTGAGGCTCCACGGCGGCCTCGTGCGCCGAGAAGGGGTCGGGCAGATCGCCGACGATTTCCTCCAGCACGTCCTGCAGCGTGATCAGCCCGGCGGTGCCGCCGTATTCGTCGACGACGATGGCCATCTGCATCTTGGTGACGCGAAACTGCAGCAGCACCCGTTCGAGGCGTGCGGCCTCGGGCACAAACGGCACGGGCGTGACGAGTTCCCGCAGAGGCGCCTGTGGGCGCAGCAGCAGCGTCTTGGCGTGGATCACGCCCAGGATGTTGTCGAGATTGTCGTCATAGACCGGCACCTTTCGCAGATGGGTTCCGGCCAGCAGGTCGGCAAGGGCGGCCCGCGGGGCGTTGATCTCGAAGGCGACCATGTCCACCCGGGGGACCATGACGTCGCGGGCGCGCAGGTCCGTCAACTCCATGATCTCCTGCAGCAGCGAGTGCGCGTCGGTGTCGATGGCGCCGCGCTTGGCCGAAAGGTCCAGCACCGCCGCCAGCTCGTCGGAGGTGATCTCGCGCCGCTCGGGCGGTCCGCCGCCGGCCAGCAACCGCGTCAGCGGGTTGATCAGCCCCCGCTGGAGAATCCAGAGCACCGGATCGACCGCCCGCAGGAGCATTGCCGCCGGCCACGCGACCAGCCGTGCCACGCGCTGCGGGTGAGAGACCGCCAGCAGCTTGGGCAGCACCTCGGCCAACAGGATCAGCGCCAGTAGCGGACCTACCGTCACCAGCAACGCGGCCCAGGCGCCCACGTCGCTCTTGAGAATGTTCAGCGTCAATGCCGCCGCCACGGCCGCAAACGCCACGTTGACCAGCATGTTGCCCAGCAGCAGCGCCTGCAGGAGGATCGGCGGGCGTCGCAGCAGCGCTGCCGCCAGTCGCCCCGATCGCCCGCTGGCGCGAAGCTGCTGGACCTGCGCCGGCGAGAGACTGAACAGCGCCGTCTCGGACCCGCTGAAAAAGCCCGAGGCGCACAGCAGCAGAACCAACGTGATCAGGAATCCGGCGTGCTGGAGGAGAAAGCTGCCGTCCACGCTCAGCCCTCCCGCGCGGCAGAGAGCGAGATATCGAGGATCCGGCGGTCAGAGAGGGTCACCGTACGCATACAGAAATTATATCAGAAAAATGGAGGTTCGGATTAATCCCCGCCTCGGGTGCCATGGCGGTCGTTTCTCAACTGCTCCATGCTGAAGGAACGCGGCCAGGGAACAGATTACCACAGAGGCACAGAGGATCAGAGGAAGAAACAGCAAAACTCTTCATTCTTCTTCCTTCTTCCGGTTTTTTCTGCCTCAGTGCTCCTCTGTGCCTCTGTGGTAAATCTCACGGCGGCGACAGTCAGAGACATGGCGGCTGGGAAACGGCCGCCATGGCACCCAACGCCGGCCGCCATGGCACTCAATTCTAGAGCCACTGGCGCGAGACGGTCATGAGGTTGTCGTGACCGGGGATGATCATGTCGGCGACTTCCAGCAGATCGCTGAGGGTGTCCAGTGCCGCATGCATGTCGTTGCAGCCTTCCCAGACCTGCCCGCGCAGCACGTGCGCGGAGGTGATCGCCGCGTCGGAGGCGATCAGGATCGTGCTGGTCGCCGGCGTCAGCAGCAGGCCGGTCGTTCCGGGCGTCGGTCCGGCCAGCGGATACACCTGCGCGGCCGGTCCGAAGTCGCGCGGGGCGGGGCGGACGCGCTGGAGGAGTTTGAGGTCGGCCTCGGCCTCGAGGGCGTCTTCGCTTCCGGCGCGGCCGTGACTGTCGATCAGGTCGGTCAGGTAGTCGCGGTACCACTGCAGTTCATCGATGCTGGCCCACCAGTTGGCCTTGGGCATGTCGGCCAGTCCGCGGCGATGCGCCTGTCGCAGGGTGGTGCAGAAGACGTCGGTGACGTCGGAGAGCATTTTGCCGGTTCGTTCGTTGAATCGCGCGGCCAGCACGGGTCCGGGCAGCGAGGGGTCGACGAGGATGATGCGGTTGTCGACAAAGACGGCGGTGGTCGTCGCGTGCGCTGTGCGCACGGGCGCCTGCTCGCCCCAGAGGCGGTTATGACTCAACGTGCCGATGCTGATGACGCTGTATTCGAGGCTCATGGGCGTATTGAACCACACGCGGTCGTCGCCGGCCAGAGACACGGTGACTAAAATACTCCGGCGTCAGAACAATTGTATCTGCCAGTTTCGTTTGTGCTGCAAACGGGGGGACGCGATGAAGACCGTTCTGGTATTTTCCATTCTTCTGGTGGCGGGGCTGGTGCTTGCCCAGTGGCTGCCGGCATGGCTGGGCCCTGCCGCCGACGCCGGGCACCTGGTGATCCACCTGCTGACGATGACGGCTTTGGCGTACATCATGGTTCACGTGGGGATGGAGTTTCACATCGACAAGACCCGCCTGGGCGAGTACGGGTGGGACTATATCGTGGCGATGACGGCTGCGGCGGGTCCGTGGCTGCTGGTGGCGCTGTACTTCATCTTCATCCTGGTTCCCTCGAACCAGTGGAGCAACGGACATGTATGGCAGGAATCGCTGCTGGTGTCGCGATTCGCCGCCCCGACGTCGGCGGGGGTGCTGTTTTCGATGCTGGCCGCCGCCGGGATGCGCCACACCTGGGTCTTCCGCAAGGCCCGCGTGCTGGCGATTTTCGACGACCTGGACACCGTGCTGCTGATGATCCCGCTGAAGATGATGATGGTGGGGGTGGCGTGGCAACTGGTGGTGATGCTGTTTGTCTTTGCGGCCATGCTGGCGGCCGCCTGGCGATGGATGCGAAGCATCCGCCTGCCGATGAGTTGGCCGTGGGTGCTGACGTATTCGGCGTTGATCGCCGTGGCCAGCCAGGGCGTCAGCTATGCCAGCAAGTTGATCGACCGCCAGGTGCCCATCGACATCGAGGTGCTGCTGCCGGCGTTCCTGCTGGGCGTGGCGCTTCGTCCGCCGCGGGCGCAGGATCGCGACCCTGAGCAACATCATCGCGAGGAGCGCGTCTCGATCTTGATCTCCGGCGTGTTCATGCTCCTGGTCGGGCTGAACATGCCGCCCATGCTGATGTCGTGGCAACAGGCCGCCGCCGAAAATGCCGCCCAGGAGCAGTCCATCCTCTCACAACTGACCATGCCGCCCTGGCATATCCTGGCACTGCACGTGGTGATCGTCACCGCCCTGTGCAACCTGGGCAAGATGTTCCCCGCCTTCTGCTACCGGAAGGAGGCCCACTGGCGCCTGCGCACCGGCGTGGCGGTAGGCATGTGGCCGCGCGGCGAGGTCGGCGCCGGCGTGCTGGTGGTCAGCCTGGGCTACGGCATCGCAGGCCCGGCCATGACCATCGCCGTGCTGAGCCTGGCGCTGAACCTGGTGCTGACGGGGCTGTTCATCCTGCTGGTCAAGCGGCTCATCGAAGGCCACACGGAGAACGATCAGTCTCAGAACTGATCCTTCCAGCCTTCCATCAGCTCCAGCGTGTTGCCGTCGCGGTCCTGGAAGAAGCACACCCGCATTCCGGGGGTGACCCAGGCGCAGTCGTGGATGGGTCCGGTGGTCACGCCGTCGGCGTGGAGGGCGGCGAGGGCCTTTTCCAGATCCGGCACTTCAAAGGCCAGGTGCTTGAACCCGACGGTCTGATCGCCGCCGCGGGCGGCGGTGTCGCCGGACTGGAACAGCTCCAGACACATGCTGCCCGTGCGCAGCATGATGAACTCGCCGCTTTGTCCGGCGTTAAACACCCGCGCGCGGCGGAATCCGAAGTGTTTGGTGTAAAAGGCCTCGCTGGCCTTCATGTCGCTGCAGTTGAAACCAATGTGCTGCATGGCTGCCATGGATCGCTCCTGTGGATTTCGGATTGTGGATTTCGGATTGCGGATTATAGCATGAAACAGATCCTCGATCCTAGGTCCTAGATCCTAGGAAGAGCATCGGCGCTCGGCAAGGACTTTGCGTAAAACGGAGAGATTTGCGCTTCTGCCCCTAGGATCCAGGACCGAGGACCTAGGATCTGTTGTTACAGCGGCATCCAGCGCCAGGCGAAGCCTTCGAACCGTCGGCCGAGGCGGCCTAGCAGGCCGGTCATGTTGAGCTTCTTGCCCAGTTGGCGGATGGTCTGGTCTTGCGGCGCCAGGGACATCGCCCGCCAGAGATAGCGCCGCGCGCGGCGGATCGACCCGGTCTGCACGTGCGCCAGGGCGAGGTTGTACAGCGCCTGGGGGTTCTGCGGCTGAAGCTTCAGCGCCCGGCGGCACTGGCGGATGCCTTCGTCCATCATTTTGAGTTCGAAGTAGCTCACGGCTAGGCTGTGGCGGGCGTCGGGGTCTTCCGGGCGGAGCGTCACCAGGCGCTGGAAGACGGCATTGGCCTGGCGCGCCATGTGCGCTTCGAGCAGCAATTGGCCCAGTTCGGCCAGCATCACCGCGTCGTCGCCGCAGCGCTTGAGTTCGATGGTCAGGTGCTTGGCCGCTTCCATGGATTGCCCGCGGGCCAGGCAGACCTGTGCCAGCCGCGCGTGCGCGGCGGCGTAGTTCTGGTCGGCGGCCAGCACGTTCTGGAAGAAGGCGGCCGCCTCGTCGTAGTTTTTCTGCTGCAGGGCCAGTTCGCCCAGGCAGAAGAACGCGTCGGCGTTATCGCCCAGGGCCAGGGCCCGGCGGAAGAGCGCGGCGGCGTGGTCGGGGCGGTCCATCTCCATCATCAGCTCGCCCAGGTCGAGCATCGTCTCGACGTCTTCGCCGGCGACGTCGAGTTCCATGCGGTAGTGCTTGGCGGCCTGGTCGAGTTCGCCCTTGGCCCAGTAGGCCTCGGCGATATGCACGTTGGTCTGGGGATGCTTGGGGTCCAGCCGCAGCACCTGCTGGAGGCAGTTGATGGCCGCGTCGTATTGGCCGCGGTTATAGAGGCTGGCGGCGATGTTGTAGTAGCACAGGCTGCAGTCGTCCTTGACCTGGCGGGCCAGGTAGAACATCAGTTCGGCCTGGTCGTGCTGGCCCATCTCGGTGTAGGTGATGATGCGGTTGCAGTAGGACGGTTCGTAGTTGGGGTCGAGTTTCTCGATGCTGGCGAAGAAGTTCAGCGCTTCGGCGTACTTGCCCTGGCGGGTCATGTTGACGCCCAGGCAGTTGAGCGTCTCGATGTCGTTGGGCTGCATCTCCAGCGCCCGGGCGAAGACGGCGCCGGCCCGTTCGTAATCTTCCAGGGCCTCGAGCGTCAGCCCGAGATTGAAATGCCACAGCGGGTTGAGAGGGTTGATGTCGATGGCCGCTTGAAGTTCGGCCGCCGCCTCAGCCCAGCGGCCTTGCTCGTACAGTACGTGAGCGCGGTCCACTCGTCCTTCGGCGTCTGTCCACTCGTTGCTCAAGTCATGCTCCGAACGTAGGCGACCAGATGTTTTGCACTGTGTCGGCCGATCCGCATCCATGACTACCGGCCCGAGCAATCCCCACCACGACTTCTATTGTACTGCAAAGGCGCATTTTGACAAGAAGGTAAACCGCCCATCGCGCCCGATTTCACGCCTTGGACGTCAGCGAACGGTAATGGTGACCTTGATCGATCCGGAATTGTCCAGATAGCTCTGCGGGTCGGAGCTTTCCTCCATTCCCAGTTCCAGTAAGCCATCGGCGGGCATGGCCATGATGAACTGCGAGCCGATCTTGAACGGCTCGCCGCCGGCGATGCGCCCGCGGAGGTAGCCCTGAATCTTTCCGCCGCCGCTGCCGAAATCGCGCCCGTCCGGCGTGCAACTGCCACGCTGGGACTGCATGCTCCAGATCCCGCCGGCGCGGAACTCCAGCGACTGGCCCTTCTTGAACTTGCCTGCCGCGTTCCACATGGTCTGGGCGTGGACTTCAATGACGCTGGGGCCTGCGGGGGCGTCGGCCGGGGCTGCCGGCTCGGGCTCGGGTTTGGGCGGGTCCTTGGACTCCGGCGGCGGCAGGGGCCCTCCGGCCAGCGCTTTTTTGACGTCGTCCAGCAGCACCATCGCCTCGATGCGAGCGGCGTCTTTGCGAGCGCGAACGTTCAGGAATCGTTCCAGGAACGCGCGGGCGCGGGTGAGCATCTCGCCGCGCTCTATGCCGGCCTCGGCCGCCGGCGCCAGGTCGCACAGATACCATTTACCCAGGTCGAAACAGGACGCCGCATCGAGTTCTTCAAGGTTCTTGCACGCCAGCGGCACCAGGCGCCGCAGCGTCGCGTCGACGCTGACATGGAGGAGCGTGTTGGCCTTTTCGGGCGCGTTCATGCGCACCAGGCAGAAGCGGATCAATTCGGTCCGGACCTTGACGTCAGTAGGATTATCGATCAGCTTGCGCGTCAGGGTTGAGAGCTCGGCGTTCAGGGCCGCCTGACGTTTTGCATCCACCGGGCGGCTGGTCGCCTGCCCCCACGCCGCCAGCGGGCCGGCGGCCAAGACCGCTATCACGCTCATTCGCCACATGGACAACCTCCCATCATGATCGTTTAGTCTACGCGCGTGGGGCTGCCGACGCAAGAACCCCGCCCGGTCGGTTGCCCAGGGCGGACTTGCGTCGCCTGCATGGCGGTCATAGAGTGTTGACACTGAAAGGGCCTTTCGATGAAACCTATCGTCAAGACGATCGACTCGCAGCCGTCGTGGATCATTCGCACGCCGCAGGTGGAACTGGCCGTGACGCAACTGGGTGGGCAACTGGCGCCGGTGACGTTCTGCCGCGACACCTCCGGGCCGGTTCAGCCGTATTGGATCAGCCCCTGGCAGAACGACAAGCGCAAGATCGACGTGCCGGTCCTGGTGCCGCTGCGGGGCGATTTCTTCTGCCTGCCCTTCGGCGGCAACGGCACGGCGTTCAAAGGGCAAAAGCACACCGTCCACGGCGAGACGGCGTCGGCCCGCTGGAGCCTGGCGGGCCTGGAGAAGGCGGGCGCGGCCACCACGCTCACGCTGACCCTGCGCCCGCGCGTCTGTCCGGGCAAGGTCACCAAGACCCTCACGCTCGTCGAGGGCTCCAACGCGATCTATCAGTGCGACCTGCTGGAGGAGTTCGGACCCTGCGCCATGCCGCTGGGCCATCACGCCACGCTGGCCCTGCCCGCCGCGCCGCGGGCTCTGCAGATTTCCACCAGCGCGTACCGCTTCGGCATGACCTGCCCGGTCCCCTTCAGCATCCCCGCCGAGGGCGGCTACCAGGCCCTGGCCGTCAACGCCCGCTTCGCCAGCCTCTCGCGCGTGCCGACGCTGTGGAAGGACCCGGCCTACGCAGACCTGACCGCCTTGCCCGACCGCCTGGGCTTCACCGACCTGGCAGCCGTCTTTCATAAGCCCACGCCCGAACCGGCGTGGACAACGGCTGTCAACACCGAGGCCGCTTACCTGTGGTTCTCGCTCAAAGACCCTGCCGTGCTTCCGGCGATGACGATGTGGATGTCCAACGGCGGCCGCCACGCCGCGCCGTGGGACGGGCACGATCACTGCCTGGGTCTCGAGGACGGCTGCGGATACTTCGCCGAGGGGCTGGCCGAGTCCGCCCGTCCTAACGCGCTCACCCGCGCCGGCGTGCCGACGGCGATCAAGCTCTCGCCCCGTCGAGCGACGGCCATCCGCTACATCCAGGGCGCCCTGCGGACGCCGCGCGGATTCGACCGCGTCGCCGGCGTGGCCTTCGCCCCCGGCCAAGTCACCTTCACCGCCGCCAGCGGCAAGAAGGTCTCCGCCGCGGTGGCGCACGAGTTTCTCAAGAGCGGTCGGGTCTAGAGAATCCGTTAGATTTGACTTACCCGCGGGGTGGAAGTAGCATACGTTGTTCACGGCCGCGGTGGCCTGGAAAGCGATGCGCATGCTTGCGATTATCAGCGACATTCACTCGAACATCGAGGCGCTGACGGCGGTGCTGCGGGACATAGAATCCCGTGGCGTGAAACGCATTGTCTGCCTGGGCGACGTCGTCGGGTACGGTCCCAATCCTTGCGAGGCGCTGGACCTGATCATGCGGCACTGCGAAGTGACGCTGATGGGCAATCACGATTTCGCGGCGTTGTACGAACCCAACAATTTCAACATGGGCGCCGAGGCGGCGTGCTTCTGGACGCGTCGCAAGTTGGAGAAGGAGCCGGACCTGGAGAAGCGCGGCGCCCGCTGGGACTACCTGGGCGCCCTTCCGGTCAAGCACGTCATCAGCGGCGAGGCACTGGGCCTGCCCGGGGTGACCGACGTGGCGTTCACGCACGGCAGCCCGCGCCGCCCGATCAACGAATACATCTTCCCCGACGACGTATATAACTGTCCGGGCAAGTTCCGCGGGCTCTTCGAGCGGTTCAACCACCTGTGCTTCGTCGGTCATACCCACGTGCCGGGGGTATTCCTCGAAACGCCGGATTTTTACAGCCCGGACGAGCTCGACGACGGCGTCTTCGAAGTCTCGTTCCGAAAGGCAATGGTCAACGTCGGGTCGGTCGGTCAGCCGCGCGACCGCGACAACCGCGCCAGCTACGCCACATTGGAACCCAACGGCGCCACGGCCTTGGTGCGGTTCGTCCGGGTGCCGTATAACGTCGATGCCACCATGGCCAAGGTCCGCGCCACGCCCGAACTCGACGACTACCTGGGCAGCCGCCTGAGGGAAGGCCGCTAGTCCTTGGGGATTGCCTGTTTCCAGAGGAGCCGCTTGTGAATGTAAAACGATTTATCGCCGCGTTGGTGGCCGCCGGTGCCGCAGTGGCGCTCTACGCCGTTTGGGCGCACCTGAAAGAACCTGCCTCGCCCGCGCCGGCGACAAAGCCGGCGGTCCAGGCTCCCGCCCCCGCCGCGGCGCCCGCCGCGGCGCCGGCGGTTGCCGCTGCCGCCCCCGCCGCGGCCACGGCTCCGGCGGCGACGGCGCCCGTGCCTGCGCCGACTACCCGGCCATCTGCCGGTGCGGCCTGGCGGGGCATGCCGCAGACGCAGCCGGCTTCGATCCACACCATCGGGTCGCTGCAGGGGCAGGAGCCCGAGAAGTTCCTGATGGCCGTTCAGGTCAGCACCCTCGGCGCCGCCGTCGACACCGTCAAGCTGGCGGACTATTTCGTCAGCGTCGAGGACAAACGGCTGCACGAGAAAGATCCCGCCCAATACCAGATCGCCCGCCAGAACGATCCTGAAAAATATCGCGGGCACTACAGCCTGCTAAACCCCGTCTCGGTCGCCGGCAAGACGGTGCTGCCCCTGGCAACGCGGAGCCTGCGCGTGCAGGCGACCCTCGACGGCCAGCCGCGCGTGCTGTCGCTGGACAATCTCGACCAGAAGGTCTGGAAACCTCTCAGCGTCACCGCCGACAGCGTCCGCATGGTTTACGAACTGGCCTGGAGCGAGGCCGACGACTGGGCGCAGGCGAAAGACAGCCTGGTCCTGCGGCTGACCAAGACCATTCAGGTCAAGCGCAACGATTATTCGATTCACGTCACCCTTGAGGTGGAGAATCTTACCGCCGGCGACCTGCAGATCAGCCTCGACCAGGCCGGCCCGACGGGCGTGCCTCGCGAGTCGTACAAAGAAGACGATCGCACGATCGCATACATCAAACTCGGCGAGGACAACAAGAAGCTGATCCCGTACCGCATTCCGCACGCGGACCTGGCCGCGGGCAAGGATGCGCGGTTTGCCAGCGTCGGCGCCCCGGCCGTCGTCGGCACCACGCTCGAAAAGACGCCCACGCAGTGGATCGGCGTGACCAATGCTTATTTCACGTCGATCATGCTGCCGGAGATGCCCCCCGGCGCGCCGTGGGAAGAGCAGTTCTATGTCGCCGCCGTCGACGAAGGCCCTGCCAGCCGCAACTTCCTCACCGGCGTGCAACTGACGGGCGTGACGGTTCGCCCGTCCAAGGCCGGCGAAGGGCGCGTCTTCAACTTTGACGTCTTCGCCGGGCCCAAGAAGCGAGACGTCTTCACCAACGAGACCAGCCCGTATTTTCGTCAGCGCTATCGCGACCTGAACTACATCTCGACGATCGACCTGGGCTCGTGCTTCTGCTCATCGAGCTGGCTGGCGCTGGCGATGATGTGGCTGCTGCAGAAACTCTCCTGGGTTGCCCTGGGCAACTATGGCGTGGCGATCATCATCCTGGTGGCCCTGGTGCGCCTCGTGCTGCACCCGCTGACGCGCCGCAGCCAGCTCTCGATGATGAAGATGCAGAAGCTCGGCCCCAAGATGCAGCAGCTCAAGGAGAAGTACGCCGACGATAAGGACACCCTCCAGAAGGAGATGATGAAGTTCTACAAGGAACAAGGCGCCGGTCCCGTCGTCGGCTGCCTGCCCATGTTCCTGCAGATGCCCATCTGGATCGCCCTGTGGACCAGCCTCCAGGCCTCGATCGAACTGCGCCACGCGGCGTTCCTGCCGGTGTGGATCACCGACCTGGCCGCGCCGGATATCATCTTCTCCTGGAGCACGCCGCTGCCCTTCGTGGGCCTGACGAGCTTCCACCTGCTGCCGATCCTGGTGGCCATCGCCATGTTCCTCCAGACGATGCTCAATCCCCAGGCTGCCGGCGCCGGTCCTGCCGCCACGGCCCAGCAGGCCCAGCAGCAGAAAATGATGAAGTACCTCATGCCCGGCATGATGCTCTTCATCTTCTACAATATGCCCTCGGGCCTCAACCTCTACATCATGACCTCCACCTTCGCCGGCGTGGCCGAACAGTACGTCATCAAACGACACGTCCAGGCCAAGGAAGAACTCGAGGCCGCCATGGAAACCACCGTGTCGGTGCCGGGCAAAGGCATGCGTGGGGCCAGGCCCAAGAAGCCCAAAGGGCCCTTCTGGACCAAACGCGGATAATTATGGAGTGCGGCGGCCAGAGCCGCCGCTTTAGGAGTTCAGATAAGCGGAAGCTCTTCTCTTGCCCAGAAACTTTCAAAGCGGCAGCTAAGGCTGCCGCACTCCATAAGGGTCTATCATGACGTACCAAGATCTGCGCCACGAAATCGAATCCCTCCCCAGCATCAACGCCCACATCCACCAGGCCGATGTGGCGGCCGAATGGCCGGGGCAGTCGCCCGATCCAATAGCCCTGCTGCGAACGGCGCTGCCGGAGTCTTTCGCCGACCAGAGCGTGCTCGACGTGCTCAACGGCTCGGCGCCCCATCGCGACAAATGGAAGGCCCTGCTGGCGGTCTGGCCGCTGGTGCGGTGCAGCGGTTACGGCCGCGTGGTTGCCGCGCGCCTGCGGGCCCTGGGCGTGGACGACAATCTGACCGAGACCTCGTATGACCAGATCGCTCAACGCCTCGTGCCGTACACGCCCGCCGAGGCGGCCGCGGCGTTCGACGCCGTCGGCATCGGCGGATGGGTAAGCAATGTCGTCGGCCATCCGTGCTTTGGATGGGGCGACGGCATCGCGAAATTCCTGGCCGGCGAGCTGCCGCACGGCAAGAACTTCTTCCCGCTGCTCAACGCCGGGCCCCTGCACGATTTCAGTTCGATGGGCGAACTCGAGGCCGTCGAGCGCGCTGCCGGGGTGAGCATCGCCAGCCTGGACGACTTGACCGGCGCGGTGGGCAAGATCGTAGACGCCTGCGTGGCCAAAGGCGTTGTCGGCATCAAGGACCATCGTGCCTATTCTCGCGGGCTGCTGTTCAAGGCGCCCGTGCGCTCGGCGGCGGCCGCCGAGTTTACCATCGTGCGGGCCAACGGATCGCTGGCCCCGCACCAGAGCCACCTGTCCGATTACGTTCTCGATGCGATTGTCTCCTGCGCCGGCGACCACAAGCTGCCCGTGGCCATGCACACGGGTCTCTGCGCCGGCCGCTACGGGCGCTGCGCCCAGCCGCAGAATAACGCGGCGCTGCTGGCGGGCCTGTTGGAGCGCCACGCGGATGTGCAGTTCGATCTGTATCATCTCAACATGCCCTGGAGCGAGGAGATGCTGGCGCTGATGCAGCGGTTTCCCAACGTGACGGCCAACTGCGTCTGGGCGCAGCACCTTGACGGGGCGGGCATGGAGGAGTTCCTGCTGCGGGCGCTGCAGGCTCTGCCGGCCGACCGCATTTTGGGCTACGGCAGCGACGGAGGCGGAATGGGTTATATCCTGGCGACGCTGGGCCTGGCCAAAGACGCCATCGCCGGCGCCCTGTCGCGACTGGTGGATCGCAACTTCATCAGCCGTTCTGCCGCGCTGGCCGTAGCGAGAATCTGGCTCTACGAAGCCCCGTGCAAGATCTATAAGCTGCCCCTGCCCCAGTAGCACGGGCGTCTCGCCCGTGGTTTCTTCACAGGCAAGTCTTAACGCGCTGGAAGGAGTCGTGGCTGTCGGGCTTGGCCCTCCCGCCACGGCACCCAAGCGCGGCGGCGCACTCAACGAATCCTGGTGCCGTGGCGCGGAGGGGCGAAGCCCCGTAGAGCCACGATTCCTGAACCCTGGATTACACCCGTCGCACGACGATGGCGGTCAGGTCGTCGTCCTGGGGGGCGTTGTGGGTGAAGGCCAGCACCGCCTGGTGGAGGTGGGCGATGATCTCGGCGGCGGGGCTGTCGCGATGTTGGCGCACACACTCCATCACGCGCTCGATGCCGAACAACTCGCCGTCAGGGGCCGAGGCCTCAAAGAACCCGTCGGTGGTGATGACCGCCAGGTCGCCTGCCGTAAAGGCGAAGGCCTCGCTGTCAAACTGCGAGTCGTCCAGGATGCCCAGCGGCAGGCCGGTGGCGGCCACCTGCTGGAAGGCGTCCTCGCCGCGGCGGTAGAAGAGCATCGGTCCGTGTCCGGCGGCGGCGTAGGTGAGCCCCGCGGCGGTGCGGTCGAGCATGCCCAGGAAACACGTGACGAACCGCCCGCCGTCGAGGTCGGCGCAGAGCAGGCGGTTGGCCGCGGCGAGCATTTCCGGCGGGCGATCCTCGCACAGGCTCAGCGCCCGCAGCGTCGCGCGGGTCTGGGCGATCACCAACGCCGGTCCGATCCCGTGCCCGCTGGCGTCGGCCAGCAGCAGCAGCCAGCGCCCGTCGGGCAGGGGCATGAAGTCGTAGATATCGCCGCCGGTGGCGTCGGCGGGCTGGGAGAATCCCGCGACGTCGAAGCCCGCCAGGTCCGGCGGCTGGGTGGGCAGCAGCCGGCGCTGGATGTCGCGGGCGATGTTCATGTCGCGTTCCATGCGCTGCTTGGCGAGGTAGTGCTCGATCAACTGGGCGCGCTGGAGCATGACGCCGGCCTGGGCGGCCAGCGCCTGCGCGAGCGTCACATCGTCGTCATCGAAGGGGCGGGCGCGTTTGTTGAGCACCTGGAGCACGCCGACGAGCTGGCTTTGGTAGTCCTTCAGCGGCAGCGAGAGGATGCTCCGCGTGCGAAAGCCCGTCTGCTTGTCGACGTCGCGGTTGAAGCGGTCGTCGGCATAGGCGTCGGGCACGTTGACGGTCTGCCCGCTGGTCACCGTTGAGCCGGCGATCCCCGCGCGGGCGGGAATGCGAATCTCGTCCAGTCCCGCGGCGATGCGGCTGACGAGCTCGTCGGTCGCGGCGTCATAGAGAAACAGCGTCGCCCGCTCGGCGTCGAGCAGGTCCATGGCGCGGTCGATGATCAGGCGCAGCAGCGAGTCCAGGTCGGACGTGTCGACCATGGCCCGCGTGATATCCAGCACCTTCTGCAGATCGGCGCATCGCTTGGCTTCGAAGGGAATCATCGCCAGCCAGAGTACGCCGCCACCGGTGACGGGTCAAAAAAAAAGCGTCGCGGAACGACCGGGAAACAGATTATCACAGTGGCTCAGAGGGCTCAGAGGAAGAAACAAGAAGACCCTTCCTGTCGTGTCTTTGTTTCTACCTCAGTGCTCTCTGTGCCTCTGTGGCAAATGTCTCAATCAAATTTGGCAGCGTATAATTCCCAAGTCGCGGCCGGACGTTTTGTGTGAGGAGGGCAGCCGTGGCGGCACGATCGGGCGATCATGATCGGGGGCGGGGGTCTCGTTGCACCTGCAATGGATGGCGCAACACGGGGTCCAGCCCGGTGGCGCTGATGATCGGGGTGCTGTTCATCATCGCGGCGCTGCTGGAATGGGCGCGCGGGCACCTCGGGCCCGTGGCGGTGTTTGGCGTCATCGCACTGGTGGCCGGTGTGACGTTCATGCGATGGCTGGCGCCGCGCCTCTTGCGGCAGGCCAAGGCCTCTGCCGCTGCCGACGCGGTGCAGCCGTTGCGCGGCGACGACGGCGAACTGACCTATGGCACAGCGAGTTCGACGATGGTCCGCCAGATGGATCTGCCGGGTCTGCGCATCGTGCTGGCGGCCGCCTCCGGCCAGGCCGACACGGCGATGATGCTTCGGCACCAATCCGGCGACGACCGCTGCGCGTTTGTGCTGTCGCCGCATTCAGCCGACGCGACGGCGGTACATGGGATGCTGCGGGCGGCGCACGAGGGAGAGCCTGAACTACAGGCGACCGCCGTCGAGATCCTGCGGCTCTGGCAAGAGGCGTACGCCGGCGCGGAGGTGCTGGTAGGGTGCTGGGAGGCGTCGACGCGCAAGCTGGCGTATTTCAGCGTGGGGTTCGAAACGCCCTCGATCATCAACCACGGCTGGCCTCACCGGACGCAGACGCCCATCGACGCCGATGGCGCCATCCGCCAGGCGATGACGTTCGGAGTTCATCAACTCTCCGGCGCCGAGCGGTGGCTGCTGTTCACGCGGCCTCTGGTCGACGTGGGCGATCCGCATCGCCAGCCCTTCAACGAGGTGGGCCTGGTCCAGTATGCCCACGATGCGGTGGCGATGGAACCCACCGCCTGGGTGCGCTACCTGCTGCAACAGGCTCTCGAGGCCCATCACGGCGACCTGCCTGCCGGGGCCATGCTGGTCTCGCTGATGTCCTTCAGCAGCGCAGCGCCCGAAAAGCGCCCGCTCCGGCGCATTGCCATACCCGTCCATGACGACGACGGTTAGCCCGGATATTTCACCGCAGTCGAACATGAACCTCCGCTGTACCCGGAAACCTCGCGTGGCAGGGTCAATTCCGCGTCCCGCAGAGACGCCAGGACGTTCTCCGGAGGCTTACGCCTCGGGCTAAATCCTGGAGCCTCTTCGAGGCTCATTCTCTGAGCAGAGATCGCAGAGACCCGCAACCAAAGACAGCTTCGTAATTTGCCTTGGCGCGGGCATATGAGACTCTATCTAATACTTCCCCGGCCGTCGGCGAGCCTGGCGGCGGTGGGCTAAGAAAGGAAATGATGATGACTCAACAGCAACCGCACGTGATTCTGGCGGTCCACGTGACCGATCGGGTGAAGAAAGCCTCTGCCGTTCAGGCCCTGCTGGGCAAGAACGGCGGGATCGTCCGCACGCGCCTGGGTCTGCACGACACCGGCGAAGGCGCCGGTTCGCCCTCAGGGGTGATCCTGCTGGAGTTGATCGGGCCGGCAGCCGCCGGCCGCGCGCTGGCCGCCAAGCTCGCCGCCATCGCCGGCGTCGAGGTCAAGCGCATCGCCTTCTCGCACTGACGGCGCGTAATAGAACGACCGGCGTCGGGGCAACAACACGCGACGGCATGAAACAACAACGCCGTCCCGAGCCGACTCTGTCGGAGGTCCCCCCCGATGTGGAAGAAACCATATCGCCGGCTGGGAGACCATGACATGTTTGGGTTTTTCGTGGGCCTGCCTGCCGCTGCCAGCCATGGCGACCCGCTGAACAACGCGTGTCGCCATGCCACCCCGCCGATAAGGTGGGACGATGAGCTGGGACAGTCAGCCATTCTGCGGTCGTGGAACATTGCCTGATCCTTCAGCGCAGTGGCCTGGTCATCCCCCGTCGCCGCAAGGCGACCCTGGAGTGCGGTGGCACCGACACCGCCCTCGATGTTGTTGGGCGTAGCATGATGACAGGGGTCAAAAGGGGACGGGCTACTTTACGGGGCTGGTCTTTGGATGCAGTTCCTTTGTTCTGGGGCGGCCTCGGGGGCGGAGGGTGTGGGCCAAGGCCCAGGGCGGCCGCCGTCCGCTTGATCCATGACGGGTCGCTCAGCGGCGTGCCGCGGGCGCTGGAACCACGCCGGTTCGCCTCTTGTGGCCGCCGGGTACGACGCGATACAATAACTCCGCCGAGACTGGGGCTGGGGCGTTGAAGACCCGTGCCTATGAAGAGGCGGCCGCACATGGCAGAAGCCTGCAACGAACCTGTGTCGAAAATGGGGACTGTCCCGCGGTTTGGGACTGTCCCCAGTAGTCCCCGTTCCCTCCGCCCCGGCGCCGTCCGCGAAAGACACGAAAAGGTTCCTGACCCCGTTGTTCCATCCGTGTAACAAATAGTGGCTTCCAGACATTCCAGTTCACATGGCCATAGCGGGTAGTGAAAGGGAAACGAGATGAAGAATATCTGGTGCTGGCGGTGTCGCAAGATGGTCCCCATGTTGGACGAGCATGAATATGCGGAGGTTGAATCGACCCTGAAGAAGTACCAAGCCCTTTTTCCTTCGGTCCGAGATGATCAGAAGGAGTACAATCGAATGCTTCGTGAGATGGAGGACAAGCTTGAAGACATCCATAGGCGGATAATCGGAAAGCGCCCAAAAGATACAGACACAGTTATACACCATCGCGCTTCGATATATGGCCCCCCATGCCCCTCCTGTGGCAAAGAATTGCGTACGCCGGCGGCATCGCGGTGCTTCGAGTGCGGGTGGAAGAAAGAACAGGATCCAAGCACCCAGCCTTCTTCAAGCAATGCGATCTACACCGCCTCCGATGTCGAGCGATGGCAGCAGGTGCTTAGGGAGAGTCTTCCAAAAGCCCTTGCCGACTGCCGTAGCGGCCAGCCCGGTCCTTGGGGCGACTATGGACTGAGCCGCTTGAGCCTGCAGTACAAAGATGTCGCCTTCACTGCCGCCGCACAGGGGCAGTGGTCCAAGGCCATGGGATACTTCGCCGCCAGTTGCTCCGTTATGGCAGTGCTATACGAGCAGTTCGCCTCAGGTAAGAACATCGATCCAGAATATCTGAGCATGGCCAATTGGACTTTTCTGCTTCAGGCTCATGCGGCCAATAGCCCCTCAGTGGCCGCACGATTTGCCCAGGTGTTCGATCTGAAGTACGCCAGTGATAAGCGGACCATGAGTACGGAAGGCGCCATCTACCTGGGCACAGCGCTGAGGTATTTGAGTGAAGGACAGGTTGACGCGGCCCGAGCAGCCTTGGGCAAGAAGCCGCCCAAGGGCAGCACCTTGGACCTGGCCATCATCGCCTGCCTGGCCGCCATTGCGCGATTGGACGAGGCAGCCTTTGCCTCCGACTTGGCTCGCGCGGCATTGGCATGGCAAAATCATGCCCGGGAACATTGGCGCGGCCAGCCGGCATCCGTCTGCTTTGACGGCGGGGTGGGCTTGGTGCGCCTAGCCGAACGCGTTTGGAAGAAAGCCGTTCTGCCGAATATTGCCGGCATTCCTGACGAAATGCTCGGCGACTGCCGGCCTGAACCGATTGCCACAGGTTTGTAAAGGCGGCTGAAGGGGACAGCAGCGGGATGGTCTTTGCGGACAGTTCCAATATGTTTGCGAAAGTGGATCGGCAAGGGAGTCAATCGATGAACCGCGATAAGGCTGCCAGGACGTTGAGGCAAATACCGAAAAGTGAACTGGAAGTCAGGTTGCAGCAGGACCTTTACGGGGCTGGTCTTTGGATGTAGTTCCTTTGTTCTGGGGCGGCCTCGGGGGTGGAGGGTGTGATCCAGGCCCAGGGCTGCGGCCGTCCGTTTGATCCATGACGGCTCGCCCAGCGGCGTGCCGCGGGCGATGCTGTGGCGCACGGCCGCCAGTTCCGCTTCGCTCTGCACGGCCGCCACTTGGTCCAGCCAGTCTCGGGGTCGCTGGAACCACGCTGGCTCGTTCCATCCGCCGGCGCCGCCGGCGGCCCAACGATGCAGGCTTGACCATCGCCAGTTCTCCGCCTGCCGCACCAGGCCCGCCCGCAGCGGGTTGCGTTCGACGTATCGCACCACCTTCCAGATCGAATCGCCTTTCTCGATCATCCCGGCGGCTCGCTCGTCGGCCGAGGGGCGGCGGTGCTGGATCGGAAAGCTCTTGAACCGCCCCTGCCACACGTGCCCGCTGCTGGCGTAGCGGCGATGGTGCCGCCGCACGTGCGGGGAGGAGCACAGGCGCAGTGGAGGGATAGACGTCGCCGATGACCTGACCGCATACGAGTGGTTGCCGTGGCCGGGGTTTCCGCAGACTCGACGCTTCACTGCCCTGAAACAACAGCCAGGGCGGCGTCGCGGCCGCCGCACTCCAGGGTCGCCTTCTGGCGACGGGGGAGACTGCTCACGTGCCCACTGAGAACGCGCCGGCAAGCCCCGCCGCTAACGGAGGCGGCGGAGCGCTCTGCTCGTGCGCTGTGGTTGGGGTGAACCGAGGGTTCATGTTCGACTGAGGCCCAACCAGATAAACCTTGTCGGTCGCGATACAATTAGTGTCTCAACTACCGGGAGGGGTCCTTGTTCACACGACTGGCGAACTTCTTGACGCGGCACTGGGTGCTGGTGCTGGTGCTCTGGGCGGCGGGGGCGGCGGCAGCGATCTTGACCGCCCCGTCGCGGCAGGAGGTCGCCGGCAGCGGGGAGAACGCGTACCTTCCGGCATGGGTGCCCAGCCGCCAGGCCGATGAGGTCATCGCCAGGCATTTCGAGCGTTCTTCGGACGTTTCCTCCGCGGTCATCATCGTCGAGCGCGCCGGCGGTCTGAGCGGGCTGGGCGAAGCAGGGCAGGCCCAACCGGCGCCGCCCCGCAGCGACTGGGCCTTCCTGTCGCGCCTGACCGCGGCGCTGCAAGAGCGCGCTTCGGCGATGTCGTGGAATGTGGCCTCGCCTGCCGATCCGAATCTGCCGCTGGTGCAGACGCTGCTCGTCAGTCCGAAAAAAAACGCGGCCGTGATCGTGATAGGCCTGCCCCACAACTTTCTCTCCGGTGAGGCCGGCGCGGCGGTTGCGAAGATCGAGTCGATCATGGCTTCGGCGCAGCCGCCGGGCGGCCTGACGGTGACGATTACCGGCTCGGCGGGCTTTGGGCGCGACTATACCAATGCCATCGAGCTGAGCCTTCACCGGACCACGTGGGTGGCGGCGGCGGCGGTGGTTCTGATCCTGCTGATCCTGTACCGCGCCTTGCCGGTGGTGATCGTCGTGATGGTTGTCGTCGCCCTGGCGGTTGCGGTGGCGGTGTCGATCATCCTGATCGTGGCCCGCTACGGATGGTCGGTGTCGACGATGGTGGAATTGTTCGCCATCATCGTCGGCTTCGGCGGCGGCGTGGACTTCTCGCTGTTCTTTCTGTCGCGCTACCACGAGGAACTGGCGCACCTGAGCCCCTCGATCAGCCGCGCCGAGCGGCGGGCCCTGGTCGCGCGAGTGATGGCGGGAACAGGACCGGCGATCCTCGCCTCGGCCGCCACCGTCGCCGCGGCGCTGAGCCTGATGTACGTGGCGACGTTTCCGCTGTTTCATACCTCCGGGCCCTCCGTGGCTATCAGCGTGGCCGTGACGTGCCTGGCCAGTCTGACCCTCACGCCGGTGGTGGCGTACCTTCTGGGGCGGGGGCTGTTCTGGCCGCGGCGGGTGGACCTGGACTCAGTGCGGACGCTGGCCGGCGCGGGGCTGTGGGATCGCGTCGCTTCCTTCACGGTGCGCCGGCACGTGGTGATCCTGGTGGCGACGCTGGCGGTGCTGGCGCCGCTGTCGGTCGGCGGATGGCGCCAGGAAGTGATCTATAACACGCTGGCCGATCTGCCCGCCTCTGACCAGTCTGTGCTGGGTTGGGAGATATTCAAACGGCATTTCCCCACCGGGGAAATGGCGCCGCTCCAGGTGGTGGTGGAACTCGATAAACCGCTGGACGAAGCCGCCTGGGCGGCGCTGGCCATGACGGTCGACGCGCAGATGGCGGCCATGCCCCAGGTGCGGCAGGTGCGCAGCGTGGCCCACCCGCTGGGGGTTGGGCGGCTGGAGATCGCGCCGCAGTTGGCGTCGGTGCTGATGGCGCAGGCTGCCCCGGCGACCGCCCCGGCCGCCACGCCCCCGCCGGCGGCGGGCATCCTGCCGCAACTGTCCACGGCGATCGAGCAACAGGCGCGCGATCTGCGAGAGTCGGCCCATCGCTATCGCAGCGAGGTCCTGCCGCGATACCTCGCCCGAGACCGCCATGCCGCCCTGTGGTACGTCGCCCTGCCCTGGCAACCCTATGACAACCAGGCCATGGATGCCCTGCCCCCGCTGGCCCAGGCCGTTGAAGAGGCTGTCAGAACCCACCCCGCGGCTGCGGGCGCGAACCCGCGGGTGCTCATCGCCGGCGACACGGCTTTGATGCGGGACCTGCGATCGGTCACCGACCGGGACTTTCTGTTGGTGGGCATCATGGCGGTGGTGGTCATCATCGTCATCGTCACGCTGCTGATCCACGACCTGCTGGTGGCGCTGTTCGTCATGCTGGCGACGGTCCTGACGTACGGAACGGCCCTGGCGCTGACGGCCTGGACGTTCCAGTTTTTGGCCGACTCGCACGGACTGGACTGGAAGATCAACTTCTTCCTGTTCGTGATCCTGGTGGCCGTCGGGCAGGACTACAACCTGTTCATGCTCACGCGGATCATGGAAGAGCGCCGCAACCATCCGCTCCGGACGGCGGTGCATCATGCCATCGCCCGAACGGGATCGACCATCAGCTTCTGCGGGCTGGTGATGGCCGCGACGCTGGGGTCGCTGTCGAGTTCGCCCCTGCGGCTGTTGCAGCAACTGGGCATGGCGTTCATCGTGGGCATTCTGGTCGACACGTTTCTGGTCCGCCCGCTGATGGTGCCGGCGTTTATCCTGGCGTTCAACCGCATGAAGAATCATGCCCTACATAAGACCTGAAAGATCTGAAATATAACAAAGATAATGGCGAATCCGCTTCCCTTCCCTGTAAAGTGCTGTGAAAAGTACAACAAAGTGCAAGTAAGTGCAATAGTGGGATGAGGCGGGCAGGTTTTGCCGGTTGCGGCCTCGACGCCCCGGCGCGGACCACTGACCAACTCTTTCTCACCTCGGGATCTGGGGGTGTCGGACGTCCTGGCCTTTGACCATGTAGATGACGTCTTCGGCGATGTTGGTGGCGTGGTCACCGACGCGTTCGAGGGTCTGGGCGATAAGCATCAGGGCCATCGCCCGCTCGATGGACTGCGGGTCGGCGATCATGTAGGTGAACAGCTCTCGCAGGACCTGGTCGCGCAGGTCGTCGACCTTGTCGTCGGTCATGCGCACGGTCTGGGCCAGCAGGATGTCGCCGCTCTGGAAGGCCTTGACGCTGTCGCGCACCATGCCGCGGGCCAGGTCGGCCATTCGCGGGATGTCGATGAGCGGCTTGAGCGGCGGGACCGTCAGCAGGAAGTCGACCTTGGTGGAGATGTTCACCGCCAGGTCGCCGATGCGTTCGAGTTCGGCGTTGATCTTCATGGCCGCGACGATGGCCCGCAGGTCGTTGGCCACCGGTTGGCGGGTCGCCAGCAGCGTCAAGGCTTTGTCGTCGATGGCGATCTGCAGGCGGTTGATCTTCTCCTCCTGCTGGGGGATCCCATCGGCCAGCGACCTGTTACGGCTGGCCAGTTCTTCCACCGCCCGGTCGACGACCTGCTCGGCCAGTTCGGCCATGCCGATGAGGCTGCCCTTGAGGTCGCTCAGTTCGCGGTCCAGTTGTCGCTTGTGCGTGTCCATTCAACAAAACCCTCATCAGCAGCGTCGCACGGCGGCGCTGAATCGTCCTCGTCCTCGTCGTCGTCCTCGGCTTCCAACGTCAGGGAAGAAACCGACGACGAGGACGAGGACGACGACGAGCACGAAGCCTATCCATATCTTCCGGTAATGTAATCGGCCGTTCGGTTGTCGCTGGGCGCAGTGAAAATCTCCGGCGTCTTTCCCATCTCGATCATTTCGCCCAGGAGCATGAATGCCGTCATGCTCGAGACGCGGGCAGCCTGCTGCATATTGTGCGTAACGATGACGATGGTATACCGCTCCGCCAGGCGGCGCATGAGGTCCTCGATGTGGTCGGTGGCGATGGGGTCCAGCGCCGAGCAGGGCTCGTCCATCAGGATGACCTCCGGCTCGACCGCCAGCGTCCGCGAGATGCACAAGCGCTGCTGCTGCTCGGGCGAAAGCTGCAGCGCCGGTTCGTCCAGGCGGTCCTTGAGGTCCTCCCACAGGGCGGTGGCCTCGAGGCTGGCCTGCACCAGGTCGCGCATGGCCGCCGACCCGTTGCCGCCATGCACCCGCGGACCGAAGACCACGTTCTCGTAGACCGACAGCGGAAACGGATTGGGCCGCTGGAACACCATGCCCACGCGCTTGCGGAGCTGGGGCAGGTTGGTCCCGCCGGAGTGAATGTTCACGCCGTCCAGGAGAATCTCGCCCTCAACCCGCGCTGTCGGGATCAGATCGTTCATCCGGTTGAAGCATCGCAGCAGCGTGCTCTTGCCGCAGCCCGAAGGGCCGATGATGGCCGTGATCGCCCGAGGCGGCACCGACATCGTCACATTCTTCAGCGCATGGAAATGGCCGTAGAAGAGATTCAGGTTTACTGTCTCGAGTTTCTTATCCATCAGCACTCTCAGAAACAAATCCGAAACAGCAAATCCGAAATCCGAAACAAAGGACAAAAAGCAAACAACAATAAGACTCGCGACGGATAGCGGTCGGTTCCATTATTGCTTCTTGTTGTTTGTTGTAGTTTGCTTCGGATTTCGACATTCGAATTTCGAATTTGTTCTTCATCCAAAGTTTCCCGTCAAGTAATCGTTCGTCCGCGAGTGGTCCGGGGCGGTGAAGACCTTCGCCGTGGGGCCGACTTCGATCAGCTCGCCCATCAGGAAGAACGCCGTGCGGTCGCTGGCGCGGGCGGCCTGCTTGGTGTTGTTGGTCACCAGCACGATCGTGTAGCGGCTCTTGAGTTCGTAAAGGGCCTCTTCGATCCGGGCCGTCGAGATCGGGTCCAGGCCCGAGCACGGTTCGTCCAGCAGCAGCACCTCGGGCTCCAGCGCCAGCACGCGCGCCAGGCACACGCGCTGCTGCTGTCCGCCGGAAAGATTCGTCGCCGGCTCCTGCAGGCGGTCTTTGAGTTCGTCCCAGATGTACGCGCTGGCCAGGCTGCTCTCGACGGCGGCATCGAGTTTCTCGCGCGAGCGCACGCCCGCCAGTCGCAGGCCGTAGACGATGTTGTCGTAGATCGACCACGGCAGGGGCGTGGGCGTGGCGTAGACCATCCCCAGGCGGCGGCGCAGGGCGGTCACGTCCATCTTGGGATCGTAGATGTCCTGCCCGTCGAGCAGGATGTGCCCGGAGTGGCTGGCCCGCTCGTCCAGGTCGTTGAGACGGTTGAGGCTCCGCAGCAGCGTGGTCTTGCCGCTTCGGGCCGGGCCGATGATCGCCAGGCGCTCGTTGGCGAGTATCTCCAGGCTCACCCCGCGCAGGGCGGCCTGGTCGCCGTACAGGACGCTGAAGTCGTCGATGACGATCTTGGCCTTGGGCCCCTGCCCGGTCGCCGGGGCCTGAGACACATTTTGAGTCTGCTCATTCATAATCGGCAAGACAGCCACGCCCGGCTGGGGCAGATCGTGGCTCTCCGGGCCTGCGGCCCTGCGCGCCACGGCACCCAGCTACCCTTCCATCCTTCCAGTATTCCACCATTCCATTCTTCCGCTTTTCACGCAGCCTTGGCGATAAACCGGCTCATCAGCCAGTACGCCGCGATATTGATCAGGAGGATCGATATTATCAGGATAGCCGCCGTCGCGTAGGCATTGTCCATGCTGATGCCCTCGCGCGACAGGATGTAAAAATGCACCGACAGCGTGCGCGAGCTTTCCATCAGCGACTGCGGCATGCGCAGGGCCGAACCTGCCGTCAGGATCAACGCCGCCGTCTCGCTGATGCTGCGCCCGATTGACAGCACGATGCCCGTCGAGATGCCCGGCAGAGCTGACCGCAGTACGACGTTGGTGACCGTCTGCCAGCGCGTGCCCCCCAGGCCCAGGCTCACCTCGCGAAAGGCCGCCGGCACGGCGCGAATGGCTTCTTCGCTGGTGCGGATGATCGTCGGCAACACCATGATCGCCAGCGTCAACCCGCCCGCCAAAATCGACAGGCCCATCTTCAGCGTGATGGCAAAAAACACGAACCCGAACAGACCGAAGATGATCGACGGGATGCCCGCCAGGCAGTCGGCCCCGAAACGGATCACGGCCGTCAGCTTGCCCTCACGCGTGTATTCGGTCAGGAAGATGGCCGTGACAACTCCCACCGGCGCGGCGATCAGAACGGCCAGCGCCGTCACCGCCAGTGTTCCGACGATCATGGGGCCGATGCCGCCGGCCTTGCCCATCTCGCGCGGATGATCGCTCAGGAAGGTCCAGGTCACGTGCGGCAGGCCTTTGACCAGCACATACACCACGATAAACAGCAGCACCGCGACCGTCAAAGCCGCCAGGGCCCACAGGCCTGTCACCACCGCCTTCTGTCGCAGGGCTGGAGAGAGCGTCATACCTTGGGCACCCTCCGCGCCCGCTGCCGCGAAACAGTCAAGGCGATCGAGTTAAGGACCATGATGATGACGAACAGCGTCACGCCGGTGGCGAACAGCGCCTGGCGGTGCTCGCCGGTGGCGTAGCCCATCTCCAGGGCAATGTTGCTCGTCAGGGTGCGCACCGAATCCAGAACGCTGGTCGGCAACGCCAGGCTGTTGCCGGCGACCATGATGACGGCCATCGTCTCGCCGACGGCCCGACCCATGCCCAGGATGAACGCGGTGACCAGGCCCGAGCGGGCGGCCTTGAGCACGACCATGCGCGTCGCCTGCCAGCGGGTGGCGCCCAGAGCGATGGCGCCCTCGCGATAGCTTCGCGGAACCGCCCGCAGGGCGTCGACCGAGATGCTCGTGACCGTCGGAAGCACCATGATGCCCAGGATGATCGAAGCCGCCAACGCCGACAGGCCCGGACCGCCGAGGTACTGGCGGATGATCGGCACCAGGATCACCACGCCCATGAACCCGTACACGACCGACGGAATGCCCGCCAGCAATTCAATCGCCGGCTTGACGAACGTCGCCAGGCGACGCGGGGCGAACTCCGTCAGCACGATGGCGCAGCCCAGACCGAAGATCAGCCCGATCACCATCGCCCCGGCTGTCACCACCAGCGAACCGATGATCATCGGGAAGATCCCGAACTGTCCCTGCCCCGGACGCCACTGGCTGGACAGGAAGAAGTCGCTGAACCCCACGCGGAAGATCAGCGGCAGCCCTTCCTTGAAGATAAAGACGGCGATGAGCGCCAAGGCCCCGATGGCCGTCAGCGCCACGCTCATGAGAATCCACTGGATGATCTTGTCCTGCCTCATTGAGCCGACACCAATCCCTGACTTTCCAGCACCGCCTGGCCCGGCGGGCTCAGAACGTACTGAATGAAGGTTCCAGCCTGGGGCGTAAGCCCCGCCGCCCCCGCCAGCGGCGAGTTCGCCTGAGTCGAGGCCGTCGCCGCCCCGACGGCGCGATGCACCACGAACAGGAACGGCCGCACCAGCGTGTACGAACCGTTGCGCACATTCTCCACCGACGCCTCGACGCCGTTGATCTTGAGCGACTTGACCTCCGTACCGACCAGGCCCAGGGACATGTATCCCACGGCGGCCGGGTCCGTCCGGACGAGTTCCTTGACGGCCCCGTTGGACTCCTGCACCAGCGCCCGCAGGGCGGTCTCCCGGCCGTGCATCACCAGGTGCATGAAGGCCTCTCGCGTTCCCGAGCCTTCCTCGCGCATGATGAGGTTAACGGGGCGGTCGGGCCCGCCCAGTTGCTTCCAGTTGGTCACGTCGCCGGCAAAGAGGCTCCGAATCTGTTCTTGGGTCAGCGAGTCGATGGGGTTGGACTCGTTGACGATCACCGCCAGGCCGTCGCGGGCGATGACGATGGGCATCATCGTCTGTTGCTCCTGGCGGCTGAGGCTTCGCGAGCACATGCCGATATCGGCCAGACCGCTGGCCAGGGCCTGGATGCCGGCTGTCGAGCCGCCGCCTTGAACCTCGACGCTGATATCGCCGTGGCGCTGGTCGAAGTTCTCGGCCAGCAGTTCCGCGAAGGGCTCGACCGAGGTCGATCCGATCAGGGTGACCATCTTGCCCCGCGTCTTGCGAAAGCCGCCGGCCCCCCAGATCAGACCCAGCGTCAGCAGCAGCAACAAGATCGCCGTCAGCGCAGCAGCCACGGGCACCTTGCGACGTGGACGGTAGTGTTGTGGCGCCGGCGGCGCCTGCGTCATCCTGACAGCCATCATGACTTCCTGTGTCGAGCCTTGTCCAATCGGGCGTCATTGTAACCACCTGACCGTCCCAGGCAAGTTTTTGTGCAGCGGCGAAACCCCGAGTCCGGCCGGCGGTTATGTTCTGGGGAATAAAACTGATCACAGGAGACACCCATGAGCGCACGTGTAATGTTGTGGACTGTGGTGGCGGCTGTGGCGTTGCTGGCCGGATCGACCGTGGCCAACGCCAAGACCAAGGTGGCCGTCGCCGGCGATAGCCTGGCGACCAACTCTGAAGTTCCCTGGCCGGCCGTGCTGGGCAAGCTCCTGGGCGACGAATATGAAGTGCAGACTTTCGGCGCCAATGGGCTGAGCGTGCTGACCAACACATACCGCTCCATTTGGGTGCGTTACGAGCATGCCAAGGCCGCCGAGTATCGCGGCGACATCACGATCCTGGCCTTTGGCGCCAACGATGCCAAGCCCGGCAACTGGGCCCGCAAACGTGAATGGGTCGGCCTGTACAAGCGCCTCATCGGCATGTACAAGGGCGAGAATCGCAAGATCTACATCGTCCTGCCACCGCCGCCAACGTCCGAGGCGCCGTACGGCATCGACAAGAAGATCCTCCAGGAGGAACTCATCCCGACTCTGAAGAAGATCGCTGAGGAAACCGGCTGCACCATCATCGACACCAACACGCCCCTGCAGGGGCGCGACGACACCATCGGCGGCGACCACCTCTACCCCACGCTGGTCGGGCACGAGATCATTGGCAAGGTCGTCTACATGGCCCTGACGGGTAAGACCGTCGACCTGCCCGCTCCGCCTAAACCCAAGTCCAAAGAAGAAGTCGTCGCCGAGAATGCGGCCAAGGCCGTCACCGCCGCCCACGTCAAGACCATGAACGTCGGCGACGTGGCCGAACTGACGCCCGAATACGTCCAGAACGAAAAAGGCGACGGACCCGACGGCAAGGGCAACACCGAAGACGACACCTGGCAGTTCTGGTTCGAACTGGCCCACGCCATCAAGAGCTTCCACCGCCTGAGCCTGGCCACCAAGACCATGCCCGCTGACCAGCGGCTAAACGGCATCTTCGATCCCAAGAGCCGCCCCGGCCACCAGAAGAAAGTCACCGGTCCCATTGGCGGCAGCACGCCAAACCCCAAGGACACCGAAGGCTGGATCTTCATGACCGACTGGGACGGCCGCAACGAAGGCTGGTGGGGCGACCTCAAGGCCAAGCAGGTGCTGGCGCACCCGTTCGTCGAGAAGAACAGCCACTGCTGTGTGGCGGTGAGCTTCCGCGTCCCAGCCGACGGCGCCTACGACGTCACTGGCACGCTGACGGACCTGATGGTCGCCAAGATACCGCAGTTGACGGGCATTACCTGGCGCGTCGAGGTGGCCAAGGAGTGGAAGGGCAACGAGAGCCCTGCTCCCGACACGATCGCCGCCAAGGGCGGACCCATCGGCGACGGCAAAGGCCCCGACAGCGCGCCCTTTGAAGCCAAGAGCGTCCAGTGCAAGAAAGGCGAGTTGATCCGCCTGGTCATCGATCCAAACAACAACTGGGGCACCGATATGACCAAGGTCGAGCTGAAGATCAAACGCGTCCAGTAGCGTTTTGGTGGCACAGGCTTTCCAGCCTGTGACTGCACAGCCTGGAAAGGCTGTGCCACCGACCCGTGAAAGCGTATCCGCCTCCAAACGCCCCGGCATTGCAATGCCGGGGCGTTTGCTGTACACAGGCGTTAGACCCTGTTGAAAGGATTGAACCCATGATGCGATATTCGCTCTGTGCATCCATCCTGCTGCTGGCCACTGCCGCCTCCGCCGCCGACGACGCCAAAGGCCCGCAGCTCAACGCCGTCAAGGCGACCTTCAAGTACAGCTCCGACGAGGGCAAGACCTACGCCCTCGATGCCTTGCCGGATCTGCCCTCCGCCGGCCGTGTGTCGGTCTTCGGCCGCGCCGAGATCACCGTCGATGACCCGGCGAAAATCGGCATGCTCTGGCTGACGACGGTGCGCGACAGCGGCGGGCTGTGCCCGGTCAACGACCGCGCGATCGGGCCCAAGTACGTCTGCAACTCGCCGGTGCTGCTCAACGCCAAGGTGCAGCTCAACGGCAAAGACGTCCCGCCTCAACTGCCCGACATGCTGGTGCTTCGCTGGGCGATCGACCCGGCGCTGCTTGTCAAAGGCCCCAACGTCATCACCTTCAGCGGCCAGGGATGGAACGCCCTGGTCAACTGCGGTTCAAGCGAGAAAGTCCCGCTGGCCTTTCGGCTCCAGTCCACCGCGCCCGACGCCCCAGCCCTGCGATCCGGTCCGGCGCTGGGACCGCTGGGCGATGAGTATTTCACGCTGGCGGCCCGAACGTGGATCCCCTGCGAAATGAAAGTCACCGTCACGCCGACCGAACCGGCCGGAGCAGCGGCGACGCACACCGGCCCGCGGGAGATTCTGCACAAGCTGCGAATCCCTCTGCCCAAGGGTACCAGGAAGTTCACGTATGCCATCGAGGCAGGCGCCTCCAAAGCCGGGCCGTGGACTGTGCGCGTCCCTGACGAGAAGACCCTGCGATTCGTCGTGCTCGGTCAGACCGCCACCGGCTCGGGCGTGGCCGGACTGCTCAAGGCCAAGGCCGCCCTGGAAAAGGTCGATCCGGATTTTATCGTCCACACCGGATCACTGGTGCTGATGTCGTACTGGGACTTCGCCTGGGATGACTGCCTCTTCGCCCCGTGGGGCGACTTGCTGGCCCACGTGCCGATGGTCGGCGTGCCCGCCTACCGGGACCTCTACTCCAGTGCCTTCCTCAATTTTCTTTACCATCCCAGCGCCGATGGAAACTGGGCGCAGTGGACCTGGACGGCAGGACCCGTGCGGTTCATCGGCCTGGACGGCTGGTCTGCTGCCGCCAACGCCGCCGCGACCGCCAAGTGGGTCGAGGACGTGCTCAAGGACGCCAAGGAACCGTACGTCTTCGACATCACGTCGTATCCAGCGTATACGACCAACGCCTTCGGGCGCGGGATCGCCGGCCATAACTACGACAAGGAGACCGTCCAGCCGCTGCTGGCCAAGTACAAGGCCACCGCCTCTCTGGGCTGCACGGGCAAGTACGAGTACATCCCCGCGCCCAACGCCAACGCGGTAGACACGCTGATCACCGGCGGCGTCGGCGCCCCGATGGCCCCGGGCTGGAACAAGTACAACTACGTGATCTTCCAGATCAAAGACGGCAAGTGCAGCGTGCAAGCCGTGGCGTACGAAACCGGCGAAGTGCTCGACCGCCGGACGTTCGAACCGAGAAAGTGAATTGCGGGATTAGCAGGCCCCTATGGAAATACAGGCAGACTTCAAAGAGTTGCTCGCGTTGTTCAACGCACACGGCGTTGAGTACGTTATTGTCGGCGGCTACGCCATGGCGTTCCACGGCGCCCCGCGAGCCACCGGCGACATCCCCGGCCAATGCTCAGCGAGTATCGGACGCCCTTAAAGACTTCGGATTTGGCTCACGACAAGAGCCGTAGTTCCACATCATCATCGCAATAAAAGACATGGCGACCCGCGAGAAACAACAACGCGTGTCGCCATGCCACCCGGAAACGCCCGGGCAAGTAATCCGCAATCCGAAATCCACAAATCCGAAATCGGATCAATCCTTCATCGCCACCGGGTCGCCGCGGAGGATGGGCAGCGGGTGCGGGCGCACCAGGATGCCGCCCTGCTCAAACGACTCCATTGTCGCCCAGGTGTATTCGAGAACGGCCAGGGCGTCGCGCCCGCTGGCGCGGAGCTTTTCCTTGGGGACGCCGTTGGTGATGTCTTCCAGGAAAGCGTGAATGCGATTAGGGAACGTCGCGCCGAAATCGCTCGTGCCGGATTCGAAGACCTCGCTCGATGCGGTCTGGCCCATCATGCTGCCGCCGGTGGGCGTCGGGGCCGGCCAGAACGTCATCTTCTCGATGCAGTTCTCGATGCAGAACGTCCCGCGCGTGCCTGCCACTTCCACGCTCCACCAGCCGCCCAGGCCGTACGCCACGTCGCCGCGCTGGCTGAGCAGGTAACCTACCGCGCCGTTCTCGAAGCGGCAGTGGATGCTCGCGATCGACAGCATCGCGTCGCCGGCGTGGCGGCGCAGGCCCGTCTTGTCGACGAACGCCTGCAGGTGCGTGATGTCGCCGCAGAAGTAACGCATCACGCTGAAGGGATGCGTCAGGAACGCCTTGAGGTGAGCGTACTTGAACCCGCCGAACCGCGAGCCCTGGTTGGGGTTGTACGTCTCCTCGCCGCCGTTGAAGCCCATCTTGTGCAGGCAGTACACCAACTCGCCCACGTGACCGTCGGTCATGTGCTGGCGGGCCTTCTCGGCCGTCGGCGTGAAGTAGTGGTTCAGGTTGCAGCCGAGGTACACGTTCTTCTCGTACGCCTTGGCGACCATCTCCCGCGCGCAGACGATGTCGTTGGAGATGGGCTTTTCGACCAGCACGTGCTTGCCGGCATCCATCGCTTCCATGGCCGGCTCATAGTGCCAGCTTCCGTTCTCGTACCCGCCGGTGCTGACGTCGACGATGTCCAGATCCTCGTTGGCCAGCATGTCCTTGAGGCTGTAGTACTTTTTGACGTTGTACTTGGCAGCCAGGTCGTCCGCGCGGTCCTTATGCACGTCGCAGACGGCCACGAGCTTGGCCAGGGGGTTCTTCGAGTAGCAATCGGTATGCGACGAGCCGATTCCGCGCAGTCCTACGACACCAACTTTGAGAGCCATGTGGGCGGCCTCCTAAAAAGGTTCCTTTAGTTTACACATTTTCGACCCCGGACGATACGACTGGGCTCCCCGCGCGTCAAGAGGATGATTTGATAAGACTTTTACCGTTTTGCGCCGCGGGCGTGAAGTGGGAGCGAGGTCGTCGCTAGAATTCGTCTTACATCCGCGGCACTCCTGCGGACACGCCTATACGGGGTTAGGAAAGGGGGGACGTTGTCATGGGAAACCACTCTAAATTTGTTCTGTCTTCTGTCATCGTGCTACTGATAGGCCGGGTGCTTCTGTCCGATGCTTCAGCGGCCCTGCTCGTGCAGGGATACAATGCCGCTCGCAACGACCGCTTCTATGTCGGCGTCGACAAGGCATTCGTGGGAGACCCGTACGACTGGTCGGGGGTGGGGCGCCTGGTCGGCAGCGAGACGTGGGCGACGATGATCTCGCCCAGCTACTTCCTCAGCGCCGTGCATTACCATCCCGGCGCCGGTTCCACGATCCGCTTCTATGCCACCAACGATCCGGCCGGGCCGTACGAGGATCACGTGGTGGCGTCGGGGGTTCAGATCGGAACCTCCGACGTCTGGGTGGGCAAACTGACAGCGCCGGCCAGTTCGGCCGTCGCGACCTACCCGCTCTTTGTCCCCGGCGACCCGGTGGACCTGGCGGGAATGGCGATGGAGATTATCGGCAGGAGCAATCTCTCGAGCACGCAGACCAACATCCGGATGGGGCGCAACGTCATCAACGTCGTCAGCAGCCAGCATCTGTGGTGGACGTACGACACGCCCGGCCTGGGCGACGACGAGGCCCAGACTGCCAATGGCGATTCCGGGGCCACCAGCTTTGTCGTCTGGAACGGTCAGCCTGGCGTGGTGGGCATCCACCACTACATAAACGGCGATTCCATGCCCTCGTACTACGTTCAGCAGATCCGCGATGCTATGGGCAGCGAAATGCTCCGAATCATTCCCGAGCCTGCCACCATGAGCCTGCTGCTGGGCGGGGCTGCGATGCTGCTCCTGCGAAAACGACGAACCGGCGCTGGTCGCTAAAGTAGAAATGCGGATCGGACGGAGGGTGGCACAGCCTTTCCAGGCTGTGCCACCCGAGGTATCAGTCCCGGCCGGGCGTCAGTTCATAGCTGGCGCCCGGCCGGGTGGGGAAGACGAAGCACCCGCGCGCGTCGGCAGCAAGCTGCACCATGGCACGGGCGTCCCGCCCGTGAGTAGCATGGGCGTCTCGCCCATGCTCTTCCCCTGTGGCATGGGCGTCTCGCCCATGCTCCCCGGCGCAGGAAACCAGCACGGCCCGACCCGTGCCGAACGGATCGGCCAGCGTGCATGGCCCGCCCTTCTCGCTGACAATGCAGACTCGCTGCGTAGCCCCCTGGCACCGCCGGGCCGACACCAGGAACGCTCCGGTTGCGCGAAGGGCGGCGAATGACACATCGCCCCAGTTCGCAGGCACGGCTGGAAATACGCGAATCACACCATCGAGACTTTGCAGCAGCATCTCATTGACCGCGTTGGCCAGGGCGGTGGTAGCCTCGATCTGCATGACGCCGGAGGTCACGTCGCCGCTGCGGTAATGCGGCACCGATCGCAGCAGGTGCAGACCGTTCTCCAGCACCGTGCTATCGAGATAATCAGTGAGCAGCGCCGCTGCCTCGTCGCCCAGGCCCAGATGCGCCGCCGCGGCGGCGCACCAGGTCATCAGGTGGCCGGCGCCCTTGAACCGCGTCACAACCGCCCGATAGATTTCCTCAGCCGTCGCTCGCTGGGCGTCGCTGCTGCCCAGACCGACCTGGCCGCCCGGGTACAGCGGAGCCATCGTGACGGGCATGGGCCTGCACGCGGCCCAGCGGTCGCCTTCGAGATCGAGCAGTCGCCCCTGCGCGTCGGTCGGACAGGGCGCCAGATGGTCGAGGATCGCGATCCATCGCCGGCGGTCCGCCTCGTCGACGCCCAGCACCTCGGCGGCCTCGACCAGCCCCTCGAAGAGGATGCGGACGAAGGCCAGGTCGCCGGTGGGGTTGCGGCCCCAGGCCATCATCAAATACCCGCGCGTGTCGGGCATCTCCGGGGCATAGCTGGGAAAAAGATTGTACGTGCCGGCCTCGTCCTTCTGCAGCAGGTCCTCGTAGAACAGGCTCAGTTCCTTCAGGAACGGGTATGCCTGGGCGAGGAACTCTTCGTCCCGCGAGTACAGCCAGTGCCAGCGGAAGCCCTGGGCGATCCACGCCCCGGCGCCCGGCCAAGCCCACGGGGCGGCCAGCTCGTGCCCGTGCGGGCCGGCGGCGATGGGATAGTACAGCCCGCGGCGGCGGAAGAACTCTTTGGCCGCGCGGCGGGCTTCGTCGCGCATCTCGACGGCGAAGAGCCGGTAGTACGGCTCGGTCAGCTCCAGATGATTGGCCGCGTAGAGCGGCCAGAAGATCATCTGGGTGTTCATGTCCGTGTGGTAGTCGGTGTGCCACGTCGGACGGTTATACTTGTTCCAGATGCCCTGCAGGCCCGGCGCTTTGCGCCCGGGGCGGCTGCTGCAACCGAGCACGTACAGCCCGACGCGCCAGTGACGCTCGAGTCGGGCATCGGGCAGGGCGATGTTCGATCGGGACCAGAAATCGCCCCACCAAGAGCGGTGAGTCTTGGCCAGTCGCTCCGGCGAGCGAATATCGTGACTCGCCAATCGATCACTCGCGGCTTCGCGCGTGGACTGCCCCGGCACGTCGAACGAACTGACCACCGTCGCCAGCAGCACAACCGGTCCGGTGCAGACATCGATGGCGAAGATCGCCTCGTCGCCGGCGAGCGACCACCCGCCGCGAGCCCCCAGCACGCGAACGGCCAAGGTGAACGTCACGCTGTTGGCGATGGTCATGTTCAATCCGGCGATGTCGCCGGCCTGCCAGGCGGTCGGCTGATCGTAGTCCAGGCTCTGCGGCCGCCAGAGGCGCAGCTTGCCCCAGAGCTTCCGCTCGTCGGGCGAGAGGGCAATAGTCACCGGGATCACGCCCTGCCGCGCCGGTACGAACGTCTCGACGCTCAGGCTCTGCCTGCCCTCGCGATATTCCGTGCTGTCGCTGCTGACGCGGGCTGTGGCCGTCGCCAGATCCAGCTCCTGCGAAAACTGCACCACGCGCTCGCCGGCCAGCAGCGACAGGTCCAGTTGCCCGCAAGAGATCATGCTCGGGCGCGAGCAGTTCTCGGCCGCCAGCCAATTCTTGAAGATGCGGTTGTAGCTTTCAAAGTCCTCCCGCTGGGCGATGGCCACCATCTCATCGAACGTCAGCCCCTCCGGCAGCCCCTGCCCGGGCGCGACGCGATAATCCCACACGTCGGACTTGTTGAACGCCAGCGTCAGTTGCTCGGGGCCGCCGTAGAGCATCATGCCAATGTCGCCATTGCCCATGGGCAACCCCTCGACCCACTGGGGCGTCGCGTGATCGAGGACGATCTTTGTTGTCTGCTCAGTGCTCATTTTTGTTGTTGCTGAAAGTAGCCCACGGTGGAGCGGTCCGACGCAGGCGGACCGCGGAGCCGTGGGTATGATTCATTTGATCATTTGGAGCCCCCGGAGGGGGTGACTGAATACGATTGCCCGGATTGCGTCTCGAATCGGAAACAGCCGTCTGCGTCGGTCGTCAACTCCACATTCTTTCCGGAGGAAGACAGCACCGCCCGGCCAGCGCCGAACGGATCGGCCACGACGCACAGACCGCCCTTCTCGCTGTCGATGCGAACCCGCGTGGTCTTGCCGCTCTCGCGCTGGGCCGAGACCAGGAACGCTCCCACCGCGCGCAGCGTCTGGAACGATGCGTCCTTCCAGCTCTCCGGCACGGCCGGGAACACGCGGATGACGCCCTTGAGGCTCTGCAGCAGCAGGTGCGCCACAGCCGCGGCCGTGCCGTAGCAGGGGTCCAACTGCATCATGTCATTCATGCCGTTATCGCGGCGGTGGTCGGTGCACTTGTGGATCGAGGCGACGGCATCGCCACCCTTGCCCAGTTGGGCGGCCGCACACGCCAGCCAGATCGAGCAGTGGTTTCCGCCGTCGTAGTGCCCGCGGATGCGCTTGAACGTGTTCCACGCCACCTGTTGCACCGATGGCGGGCTGGCGACGTCGACCTCGGCCGCCGGCCAGAGCGGACCGATCCGCGGGATCGACGGCTCAAGCACGAGGTATTCCTCATTCTCGACATCGAGCCAGTACCCCAGCTTTTCGGGATACGGCGGCAGATGTTCGAGTATCTCGCTCCAGCGGGTGCGGTCGCCCTCGTCCACGCCGAGCACGCGCGAGCTTTCGATCAAGGCCGTCAGCAGCACGCGCAGCATCGCCAAATCCATCGTGACGTTCTTGCCCCAGCACATCATCAGCCACGCGCGCCAGTCGATCATCTCCGGCGAAAACGACGGGCCCAGATCGTACAGGCCGCGGTCGTTCTTGCTCAGGAAGCCTTCGTAGAACAGGCTCAGTTCCTTCAGGAATGGATACGCCCATCGCAAGAACTCGGTGTCCTGGCTGTACAGATAATGCCACCAGAAGTACTGGGCGACCCACGCCCCCGCGCCCGGCCAGGCCCACGGCGCCGCCAGCTCGTGCCCGTGCGGGCCTCCGGCCATCGGGATGTACAGCCCGCGGCGGTTGAAATATTCCTTGGCCGCCCGCCGCGTTTCGTCGCGCATCTCGACGGCGTAAAGGCGGTATAGCGGTTCGAGCAGCTCCAGATGATTGTTGGTGTACGCGCACTGGTGCAGGATCTCGACGTTGCCATCGGCGTGGTAGTCGGTATGCCAGGCGGGGCGATTGTACAGATTCCAGATCCCCTGCAGCCCCGGGGCCTGGCAGCCCGGCTGGCTGCTCGACCCGAAAAGGTACATCCCCCACCGCCAGCCCTTCTGCAGCGCCGCGTCCGGCACGTTCACGCTCGAGGCCGACCAGAACTTCTGCCACCACGCGCGATGTGGGTCTTCCAGTTCCGCCGGCGCATCGGGCGTAAGACCGCACAAGCGCGCGACGGCCGCCGAACGGGTGTCGTGATCGTCACGCGACGTGACGATCGTCACCAGCAGCACGAGCTTGCCCAGCTCCGGCGCGATCGTCAGCACCGCCTCGCTGGCCGAGGCCTCCCACGAGCACCGCCCGCCGACGACGCGCACGGCCAATGTGTAGTCGATGCTCTCCGGGATCGACACGTCGATGCCGGCGATGTCACCATCGACCCACGCGCTGCCGCCGGGGCAGTCCAGCGACTGCTGCCTCCACAGCCGCGCCTTGCCGAAGAGTTTCTTGTCAGGCACGTTGTAGATCGTGACGGGAATGACCTTGTCGCGAGCGGGCACGAACGTCTCGATGGTGAAAGCCTGCTTGTGCTCGCGATACTCGCTGCACGGGCAATGCACCCGCGCCATCGCGGTCTCCAGGTCCAACTCCTGGCGAAAGCCCAGTGACCGCTCGCCCGGCAGCAGGTTCAGGTCAAGCTGCCCGCACGGCTGAAGCGAAGGCCCCGACGAGTTCTCGCGCTCGAGCCAGTCCTTATAGATGGTGTCGCACCAGGCCCAGTCGCCAGCCCCTGCGCGTTTGACGAGCTCGTTAAACGTCGTCTTGTCTTCCGGCAGGCCCTGCCCCGGACTGATTCGATAATCCCAGACCGTGGACTTGTTGAACCCCAGCGTCACCTGCTGCGGCGAGCCATGGACGACAACGCCCATGTCGCCATTGCCCAGCGGCAGCCCCTCCACCCACTTCGGCGTGGGGTGATCGAGAACGATTCGTGTTTCGCCCGTGGGATCCGTCCTGCTCATTGCGGCTCCTGTGCCAGCCGATCAGCCGTGTACGACTGCGGCATGATGAACATTGTTCTACGCATGGATTAATCATCAGCGATTCCTGCGAATAAATCCATGACCTCCATGGGGAACATTGCGATGATAAAACTCTGTGGCGTGGGCGAGATCCATGCCCATGCCAGGACCCATGCCAGATACTTTCTTTGATATCGACGCGATCACCGGCCTGACCGACGAGCAGGCGCAGGACCGCCTCGCGCGCGAGGGGTACAACGAACTGCCTTCCACGCGGCGGCGCGGGCTGGGGTCGATTGCCCTGAGCGTCATCAAGGAGCCGATGTTCCTGCTGCTGGTGGCCTGCGGGGCGGTGTACATGGGCGTGGGCGATTTCCAGGAAGCCCTGATGCTGCTGGGGTTCGTCGCGGTCATCATGGGCATTACCATCGTGCAGGAGCGTCGCACCGAGCGGGCGCTGGAGGCGCTGCGCGATCTGTCCAGCCCCCGCGCGCTGGTCGTCCGCAGCGGCAGGCAGCAGCGCATCCCCGGACGCGAGGTCGCCCGCGGCGACATGATCATCCTCACCGAAGGCGACCGCGTGCCCGCCGACGCCATCGTGCGGCAGTGCATGGGGCTGACGGCCGACGAGTCGCTGCTGACGGGCGAGTCGGTTCCGGTACACAAGACCGCCCGCGCCGCCGGCGACGAGTTCGACCGCCCCGGCGGCGAGGGGCTGGCCGGCGTCTTCTGCGGCAGCTTGATCACCGGCGGCCAAGGGGCGGCGCAGGTTGTGGCAACGGGCATGGCCACGCAGATGGGGCAGATCGGCAAGGCCCTGCAGACCATCGAGCAGCAGCGCTCGCCCCTGCAGCGCCAGACCGCCCGCCTGGTGCGCACGCTGGCGGCAGTGGGGCTGACGCTCTGCGCGGCGGTGGTGTTGGTCTACGCCCTGATGCGCGGTGGCGGCGCCCTGGAGTGGAAGAACGCCGTGCTGGCCGGGCTGACGCTGGCGATGGCCACGCTGCCCGAAGAGTTCCCCGTCGTGCTGACGATCTTTCTGGCGATGGGCGCGTGGCGCATCTCGCGCAGGGGCGTGCTGACGCGCCGCACCGCCGCGGTCGAGACCCTCGGGGCCACCACCGTCCTGTGCGTCGACAAGACCGGAACGCTGACGCAGAACCGCATGTCGATCAGCAAGCTCTGGACCGGCGACGACATCTTCAACCTGGCCACGCCCCACGATCGCCTGCCCGAGCGGTTTCACCGCCTGCTGGAGTTCGGCGTTTTGGCCAGCAAGAAAGACCCCTTCGACCCGATGGACCGCGCCCTCAAGGCCCTGGGGCGCGAGTACCTCGCCAGCACCGAGCACCTCCACGAGAGCTGGACCCTCGTGCATGAGTACCCGCTCTCGGGCGAACTGCTGGCGCTGTCGCACGTGTGGGTCTCGCCCGACGGCAAACGCGCGATGATCGCCGCCAAGGGCGCCCCCGAGGCCGTCGCCGACCTGTGCCACATGAACGACCCCCAGCGCCGCCGCCTCGTCGAGAAAGTTGCCGCCATGGCCGACGAGGGGCTGCGCGTCCTGGGCGTGGCTCGCGGCCTGCCCGCCGGACCCGACGACCTGCCCGGACGCCAGCATGACTTCGATTTCGAGTTCCTGGGCCTGGTGGGCCTGGCCGACCCCGTGCGCCCCGCGGTCAAGGCCGCCATCGAACAGTGCCACAGCGCCGGCATCCGCGTGATCATGATCACCGGCGACTATCCCGGCACGGCTGCCAACATCGCGAGGCAGATCGGGATGGACCCCGGCGGGATCCTCACCGGCTCGGACCTTGACGCGATGAGCGACGCTGACCTGCAGCAGCGTATCGCCGACACGAATGTGGTCGCCCGAGTCGTGCCCCAGCAGAAGCTGCGCATCGTCAACGCCCTCAAGGCCGGCGGCGAAGTCGTCGCCATGACCGGCGACGGCGTTAACGACGCCCCCGCCCTCAAGGCCGCCCATATCGGCCTGGCCATGGGCGGGCGCGGCACGGATGTAGCCCGCGAGGCGGCGAGCCTGGTCCTGCTCGACGACGACTTTTCCTCCATCGTTCAGGCCGTGCGCCTCGGGCGGCGGATCTTCGACAACATCAAAAAGGCCGTCGCCTACATCTTCGCCATCCATGTGCCCATCGCCGGTCTGTCGCTGGTCCCGGTGTTCTTCACCGGCCTGGACGATCTGATCCTGCAGCCGGTACACATCCTCTTTCTGGAGCTGATCATCGACCCGTCCTGCACGATGATTTTCGAAGCCGAGCCCGCCGAGGCCGACGTGATGTCCCGCCGCCCGCGAAACCCCGCCGAGCCGCTCTATTCGCTGCCGGTGCTGGCGTTGAGCTTGCTGCAGGGCCTGGTCGTGCTGGCGATTACGCTGGGCGTCTTCATCATCGCCCGCCGCAACGGGCACAGCGAAGACAATGCCCGCGGCCTGACCTTCGCCTCGCTGGTGGTGGCCAACCTGGCGCTGATCCTCACCAATCGCTCCTGGACGCAAACGGTCTGGGCAATGTTCAAAGTGCGCAACCGCGCCGTCTGGTTTGTCCTCGGCGGGGCCGCAACCTGCCTGGCGCTGGTGCTCTTCGTGCCGCCGCTGCAGCAACTGTTTCACTTCGCCCCGCTGCACGCCAACGACCTGCTGATCTGCCTGGCCGCCGGCGCTCTGAGCATCCTTTGGTTCGAAGTGCTCAAGATCCTCCGCCGACGCAAAGGTTAGCGGTCGAGCTTGCTCGACGTGGTTTTTGCTCCGGCGAAGGCGAGCGATCGGAGAAATAACCGCGTCGAGCAAGCTCGACCGTAACATGCCTCGAGTGCCTCTGACCTTGGTACTAACGCCCTTGTTCCCTGCCCTCTTGAACGTTAATGTTCAGGCATGCATTACGACATCACCTTTATCGGCCACATGTGTTACGACGAGATCACCGCCTACCAGGGCACGCCGCACGTCGCGCCGGGCAGCGCCGTGCTGTGCGGGGCGATGGCGGCCGTCGGCGCGGGGGCGACCGTCGCCGTCGTCGCCAAAATGGCCCCGGCCGACGCGCATATCCTGGCGCCCATGACCGACCGCGGCGTCACAGCGTTCGTCATCCCCGCCCAGGAGACCACATACAGCCGCGTGATTCACGAAAGCCCCGACCCGGACGTGCGGCGGCTGATCCTGGCCAAGAGCGCCGGATTCATCGCCCTTGACGAAGTGCCTGGGCTCGATTCGTCGTTCGTACACCTGGCGGGCATCAGCAACGAAGAGTTCACGATGGAACTGATGGCCGCCCTGAAGGCGCGCGGCTACAGCCTCTCGACCGACATGCAGAGCTTTGTGCGACAGGTGGACCCGCTCACGCGCGAGATCGCCTTCGCCGACGTGGCGGCCAAGAAGGACATCGCCGCCCTGATGGACCGCCTCAAGCTCGACGTCGTCGAGGCGAAGATCCTTACCGGCACCGACGATCTGGAAAAAGCCGCCCTGATCGTTGAGAGCTGGGGCTGCCCCGAGGTGCTCATCACCCGCCAGGATGGCGTCCTCGTGCGGGCCGGCGGGCAAACGCGCTTCGAGAAATTCAGCAACGCCAGCATCGTCGGCCGCACCGGCCGAGGCGATACCACCTTCGCCGCATACATGGCCTGGCGGCTGAATCACGCACCGGCCGAAAGCATCCGCTTCGCCGCCGCGCTGGTGTCGATCAAGATGGAAACAAAAGGCCCCTTCACCGGCACGCTGGATGCGGTACTGCAACGGATGACCCGCTCGCATGGAGCTAAACAATGAAGGCATTTGTTGCGGTCCTGAGTTCGGCATTTCTCCTGCTGCTGACTGCCTGCGGGCAACAATCACAAATGAAACCTGAAGCTGCTCACAACACGGACGGGCAACAAACCGTCAAAGTCTTCATCCTGGCCGGCCAATCGAACATGGGCGGGGCGGGCAACGTCGCCGAACTGTTCGAGCAGCAGCGCAAGATCCCGCCCAGCATCCGCCTCTGGGAAGGAGGGCAGTTCCGCGAGTTGGTATGGAACAAGAGCTTCGGGCCCGAGGTCGGCTTTGCCGACGGCCTGCTCAAGGCCGGCGTGGCCGGCCCGGTGGTGCTCGTCAAGCTCGGGCCCGGCGGCACGCACCTCTATGGCGACTGGGCCCCCGACGGCAAGGCCGACGCCAACGGGCGCGGCGGGCTCTACGCCAAGCTGATGGCCGAAGTGGCCGCGGCGACCCAGGCCATCGAAGCCCAGGGCAAACACGCCCGGATCGCCGGCATGTGCTGGATGCAGGGCGAACGCGACGCGCGCGACAAAGTCATGGGCGAATCGTACCGTGCCAACCTCAAGGCCTTCGTCGCCCGCCTCCGCAAGGACACGGCCGTGGCCGACATGCCCGTGGTCATTGCGCGCATCAGCCCCCGCAAGATCGTCGTCGATCTGGGCCCGGCCTTCCAGGTGCAGCCGTATCGCCAGGCGGTGCGAGAGGCGCAGGAAAAAGTCGCCCGCGACGACGGCCGCGCCGCCTGGATCGACGCCGACGACCTACCGCAGTTCGACAACCTGCACTACGACGCCGCCGGCCAATTGATGCTAGGCCGCCGCTTCGCCAGCGCCATGCTCAAGCTGATGGGCGTATCCGGCTGGGACAAGATCGTCCCATAGCGAAATACGGAGTGCGGCAGCCATAGCTGCCGCTTTGGCAGTTGTTCGGCGATCAACAACTCCAAAAGCGGCAGCTAAGGCTGCCGCACTCCATATGACCCAAAGGAATGATTATGCGATGCCTTCAACAGACCCTCTGCCGCTCGGACTTTGATATCAGCTTCTCGCCGGACCTGAGACCGGCCTGCCGGGTGCTGCTGCCCGAGCATGTTTCAGCCCAGGGACTGGAGAACGCTCCCGCGGTGGTCCATGCCGTCGGCGGCGCGTGGCGCGTCGCCGGCGATGTTATCGAAGGTTCGTTCCGGCCGACAGACGAGATCGAAATCGGCGTGACGCTTGGCGACGGCGGCGACGCGGCGCTGGTCACAATTGCATTCCGCAATCTCGGCAAGAACACGTGGCGCGACCTGCAGTCCAACGTCTGCGTAGCGATGAACCACCTGCCCGGCAGCGGCGGGCACCACTGGGCCAATGGCGACTTCATCCCCGAGAGCCTGCCGCTGGATCGGAGCGAGCACGGCCGTTATTGGTACTCCAGACTCGCCCCGCAGAACTACAAGGGCCTCTCAGCCGGCGGCTGGGTGACGCTGCATCCGGATGCGGACGACCCTCGCTGCGACAAGGTTCAGCCCTACCCGCACCTGATCGGCGAGGCCCGCGACGTCATCGCCTGCGCGGTCAAGGCCCCTGGGCAGGACCTGTTCCTGTTCCAGACCTGGGATGCCCCGTGCCGCCGCCACAGCCCCTTCTGGGGCAACGCCTGCACGCACCTGCAGCAGTGCGTCGCGCCGATGGTTGCGCCGGGCGAGACCGCCGTCCTGGCAGGGCGTATCGGACTCTTTCGCGGTGACTGGAGCGGCCTGGCGGAACACATCTCGCGAGGGCAATGGGCGTGGGAGAACGCCAAGCCCTGGTCGGGAGCCCTGTAAACCTCCGGTCTCCTCGTCATCGAACGTCAGGCCACTTGGCGGCGGCGAAGCATAATCGTGACGCCGCCCATCGCCAGCAGGACCAGCGTCGCCGGCTCGGGCACTTGCTGATGAGTGCTGCCTTCGGCGGGGATGCTGGCCTGTACGTGAACGTTCGAAGCGATCCACAGATTCCCGGCGGCGTAAATCGAGCCCTCGATCACCGTCCCGCTGCCGACATTGAACGTCTGACCGAAATTGAAGATCGTGGCGGCAACCTGGCCGTTACTGCCGATCTCGACGTCGCCGCCGGCCTTGAGCGTCACGGCGTTGGACCCGACGCGGGAGAAGTCCAGGCCGCTGACGGCGCAGAAGTCCTCTTGAATGTTGATGACGATCTCTCCAGAATCCGCCTGGGCGACGATGCGGACATTACCGCCGAGGTTCAGCGACTGAAAGTTATAGGTCCCGGCTTGCGTGAGGTAGATGGTGGAGCCGCTGCCAAAATCGAAACGTCCGTAATCGCCGCTGGCTAGCGAGGTGACCGAGTTGCTGTTGTACCACCGGTAAGCCCCTTGGGAACCCAGTGTGGAGGTGGCCAGCGCCTCGGTCGTCCAGGTATCCGGGGCGGCAGCGCCTCCGCGTCGCGCCTGGCCATCGACGACGGCCTTGCTGTTCTTGCTGTACTTGCCCCCATAGATGACGTCGCCGTAGACGTGCGACTTGCTCGCCAGCGAAACGTCCGAGGCGCTCTGCACCGAACCGTTGACCTGTGAACTGGAACTGACGGTCACGCCGCCCACGGCACGGATGCCGGCCGTGGTCACGCCAGACCCAAATGACACCTCCCCGCCGGCGTCGATAGCCCCGACGGTGCTGTTCTTGTTGATCCAGACATCGCCCGCCGAGACGATCCGCCCGCTGACGGACATGTTCTGGTCCATGCCAACTGCCCCGCCGCCGTAGACGTTTGCGGAGATCGTGCTGTCGTTGTCGATCCAGATGTCTCCGCCGGCCGCCAGCGAGCCTGAAATCACGATGCCTGATCCCGTGTTGAGTTCCCCGCCGGCGTAGACGGCCAGGGCGCTGCGATTGACGGTGATGACTTCGGCCACGCCAGCGTGCGACAAAAACAGCACAAGCCCTGCCGCCAGGGCGATCCGGGTTGTCTTGCAGGTTCCTCTCATGGTCCCTTCCGTTTCATATATCCGCGGCCGACGCACCAATGCCCGCCGCGATAGAGTCGTTACATACCGACCGTAGAATTCACACGAGGGGCAGGCGAAAGAATCAGAGAAAAAACTGACCGCAGAGGCTCAGAGGAGGATGAGTGAGAGGAAAGACGGGCAAACATGGAAGAAAACAAAACACAATCGCAAAGGATCCCCGGCCCCAACTCGTTTTTCTCCGTGCCTCTGTGGTAATCCCCGTTTTACCGGAAGATTTGGAAGTCGCCTTTGAAGAGGTCGAAGGGTTGGACGGGGGCGAAGATCAGCCAGGCGATATTGAGCCCGGTCACCAGATCGTATGGCACGCTCATGCGCGGCCAGCGCCACAGGCGCAGCCTCTGCCACCACGAGCCCTGGCGCACATCGGTCTGCGGGGTGCGCCCTGAAAGCACGGCATGCGTGTAGCTGATGCGTCGCAGCACCGTCAGCAGCGGCAAGGCGGCCTGCTGGAGCACCATCGCGGGGATATTGTACGCCAGCGTTCCGATCAGGATGGCCGCCGACCGCTCGCCGCGCTGCCAGTAGCCCACGGTGCATTTGTCGATGATGTCTTCGGCCCGAGCGCGCGAGTAGGAGATCATGAAGGCGTTGAAGAACGCTATCATCGCCAGCAGCACGAAGGTGGCGTTGGGCGTGCCCTGGCGGGCGTAGTACACGGCGATCCCGGCGAAGACCATGAAGTCGCTGTAGCGGTCGAGCGTGCTGTCCAGGAACGCGCCGAACCGCGTCGCCTTGCCGCCCGTGCGGGCCACCGCGCCATCGAGCATGTCGCACGCCGACGCCAGGTACATCATCGCTCCGGCCAGCAGCAGCCACGCGCTGGGTCCGCCCGCGCCCAGTCGCCAGGCGTAACCGTGCCCGGCGCCCAGGGCGTAGCACGCCCCGGCGGCGGCTGTCACGACCATGCCGGCGAAGGTCAGCATGTTGGGCGTGACGCCCAGGCGAACGAGAAACCGTGCGATGGCGTCGCGCTGGACGATAAAGAACCGAGCTATTCCTTTTCCGACCATGGGAGCTCTCAACTCTGGGCTTTGGGCTGTCAGTAATAGATACTCATACTCCACTGCGCCGCGGCAGGCAAGGCGTCGGACAATGATAGGATGCTCGCACGGTCATTGTGGGGAGGGGGGTGCGGGCGTAGAATAGCACCATATTATTCAGAGGGTTGGTTGCGGCGAAGGCAGACGACGCCAAGCCGCAAGCGGCGGGCCCCGAGCCTGGCAGCTATCCGAAATCCGAAATCAAGAACGGGAAGGTCGTATGACTGTCATCGATGCTCAGGCGTTTGGTGAGAATCTGCAGGCGCTGAAGGCGAATCTCGCCAGCGTCATCCTGGGCAAGAGCGAGTCGATCGACCTGCTCACTGTCGCCCTGCTGGCCGGCGGCAGCGTGCTCATCGAGGACGTGCCCGGCGTGGGCAAGACCACCCTGGCCAAGGCGCTGGCCCGCTCGATCGACGTTCAGTTCACGCGCATCCAGTTCACGCCCGACCTGTTGCCTGCCGATATCCTGGGCTCGTCCATCTACAATCCCAGCAACGGCACGTTCAATTTCCGCCGCGGTCCGATCTTCTGCAACGTGCTGCTGGCCGACGAGATCAACCGCGCCTCGCCCCGCACCCAATCAGCGCTGCTGGAGGCGATGAACGAAGGCCAGGCCACCATCGAAGGCACGCGCCACGCCCTGCCCCAGCCGTTCCTGGTCATCGCCACAGAAAACCCCATTGAGTTTCACGGCACATACCCGCTGCCCGAGGCCCAGCTCGACCGCTTCATCGTGCGCCTGGACCTGGGCTACCCCTCGCCCGAGGTCGAGATCAACATCCTGCACTCGCAGGGGCAGGACCACCCTGTCGAGAAGTTGCTTCCGGTGCTCAACGAGGAGCAGGTGGTGGCGATGCAGCGGGCAGTCTGCCAGGTGCATGTCGACGCGAGCGTTTCGGCCTACATGATCGAGATCGTCAGCGCCACGCGGGTCGACACCCGCCTGCGCCTGGGCAGCAGCCCGCGCGGATCGCTGATGCTCTTCCGCGCCTGCCAGGCTTGCGCCCTGGCGGCGGGGCGCGGATACGTGCTGCCCGACGACGTGCAGGCCCTGGCGGCGCCGGTCCTGGCGCACCGGGTGCTGCTGACGCCCAAGGCCCGCTACGACGGCGCCACCGGCGAATCGATCATCCAGGACATCCTCACCCAGGTGAAGGTTCCCACGTGAGTGCCCCCCGCTCCAACCTGCGGCGACTCCTGCTGCGGTCGTGGCGGTTCGACCTCACCAGCGGCGGGCGCACGCTCGTGGCCGCCATCCTTATCTCCGGCGTGGCCGGTTCGGTCACCGTGATGGTCCCGGTCTACTGCATCTTCATCGCCATGCTCATCCTCTATGTGGCCGCGGGGTCGGTTTCGCTGGCTTTGCGCCCGCGGCTTCGCATCGAGGGCCCCCTGCCGGACCATGCAGCCGCAGGGCACCGCCTGCAGGCGCGCCTGACGGTCGTCAACGATTCCCCGCGCCGGCGGGCGTTTGACGTGGGGCTGGGGCTGTTCAATCTGCCCAGGGCGCTCGAGCAACTTAACGTCACCGACAGTATCGCCAGCCTGGGCGCGGGGCAGACGGCCGCCTTGACGGTGGATCTGCTGGCCCGACGGCGCGGGCAGTACGACATGGGCGTGCTGACGGCGTACAGCAGCTTTCCGTTCAACCTGGTCCGCCGCATGGGCGGCACACGCGCCGCGGGACGCTTGACGGTCGTCCCGGACTTCACGCCGCTGGAGCGGCTCGAACTGCCCATGACGCAGCGCCACCAGCCCGGCGGCATCGCCTTCAGCTCGCGCGTCGGCGAGAGCCCGGAGTATTACGGCAGCCGCGACTTCCGCCCCGGCGACTCGACGCGCCACATCGATTTCCGCTCCTGGGCGCGCCTGGCCGCCCCGGCCGTCAAAGAATTCCAGGAGGAATATTACTCGCGCGTCGCCCTGGTGCTCGACACGTACATGCCCGCGTCGCTGCCGCTGTCGACGCGTCCCGCCGAGGCGCTTGAGGCGGCCGTCTCCCTGACGGCGGCGGTGGCCGAAGTGCTCAGCCGCGGGGAGTATATCGTCGATATTTTCGCCGCCGGACCGGAGCTTTACACGTTCCGAACGGGGCGGCACACGACGGCTTTCGAGAGCATTCTGGATGTGCTGGCGTGCGTGGGCCCGTGCCGCGCGAATCCGTTCGTGAAGCTCACGCCTGAGCTGGTGAACATCCTGACGAATGTTTCGGCGATGGTGTGCGTGCTGCTGGAGTGGGACGCTCCCCGCCTGGAGTTGATCCGCGCCGCGGCGCAGTCGGGCTGCAACGTAAAAGTGGCCCTCGTCAGCGACCGCCCAGTGCCGCCGGAGTTGCAAGGGGACGAACCCTGGATGACGTCGGTGCGCGTCTGCACTGCCGCCGACGTGCGGGAAGGGAGGGTGCTGAGCCTGTGACCGCCCAACGCGCCATGGCGATGCTGATGCTGACGCTGTCGGTGACGGCGCTGGCGCTGATGTCGGGCCGATGGGTAGTTCCGGCGATCTTGTGGGTGGTGTCGCTGGCGAGCCTGATCCGGCGATTCAGGGTGCCGTTGCGATGGTCGCGGCGGCTGATCCTGCGGCTGCTGCTGGCGGTGGCATTTGCGGCGGTCTCGCAGGTTCTGCAGCGGGACTTCGGCAGCTTGGCCTTGTCGGCGCTGTCGATGCTTTACATCACGCCGCTGTACTTCCTGACGCTGATGACGCTGGAGCTCTTCCTGCAGCGCGAAGGCCCGCTGCCCTCGGCGATGGTGCTCTACGCGACGATCGTCATGATCTTCGCCGGCGGGCTCTCCCTCGAACAAGGCGCCGTGTCCTATCTGGAATCCGGCAGGTTGTTCCTGGGCTTCGCGCTGGCCTTGGCGGGTATGGCCATGGCATACCTTTCCGCCGCTCGCCGTAGTGTGGGTCTGCCTGCCGGACGCGCCGGCGTGCGCAATGTGGCGGCCGGCGTCACGCTGGTGGTGGCGTTGGCAGCGGCCGCGGGGGCCTCGGAGCTGGTGAGCCACTACAAGAAGGAAATTTATGAAAAGCTGACCCTGTGGGCGGCGCTGGTGCGTGGAGGCCGCCAGGTGGGCTTTGACGAGCAGAGTCGCCTGCGGTCGATGACGAACATCCGCACGTACAACGGCCAGGAGGTCGCCCTGCGCGTGCAGTCGCCGGGGGCGCCGGGCTATCTGCGTGGTCGAGCGTACGTGCTGTTCAACAAGGACCGATGGAGCAACCCCGACGACTGGCGCACGCTCCTGCCCTGGCCCAACGTCGCCGGCGTGGAACGCCCCAGTGAGAACTGGAACCTCTTCATGATTCGCCGCGACCCGCAGGGACCGTGGAGCACGATGACGGTGCATCCTGCCGCCCTGCGAACGGCGGCGGTCTTCATGCCGCTGGGGACGCAGGTGGCCGTCGTGCCGACGCAGAAGCTGCGCGAGGACCCCGGCCAGTCGCTCAGTGCCTCGGATATTCTGGAAGGTTCGCCGTACGTGCTCTACCGCCCCCAGAGCGATCCGCCGCATCGCTCGCTCTCGCCGCAGGAGCGGAAGGACTGCCTGGCGTTGCCCGACGACATGGACGTGCGCGTCCGAATCGAAAGCCGCCTGGTCCTCAAGGACTGCCGCACTACGACCGAGGCCCTGCGGACGATCGAACGGTATTTCGAGACCAACTTCCAGTACCACCTGGGCGTGAGCATCCCCGACAAGGAAGATCCGTTGGGCTACTTCCTCTCGGAGAAACCGCCCGCGCACTGCGAGATGTTTGCCTCGGCCGCGGCGATCATGCTCCGCTGCCACGGTATTCCGACGCGCTACGTGACGGGCTTTGTCGCCAGCGAACGCAACCCCTACAGCGACTACTGGGTCGCCCGCAACGCCGACGCCCACGCCTGGGTCGAGGCCTGGGACGCTCAGCGCGGCTGGGTTCTGGTCGAGCCCACGCCGCCGGCGGGCGTTCCGGGGTTGCGGCAGGAGCACGGGGCGTTGGCCTACTTCTGGGATATCCTGGGATTCCACGTCTCGCGGCTGCTGGCGATGGTGCAACTGGAAGGGCTCCGCGGATTGCTGGTCTGGGTGGTCGACATGCTCATGCGCCTGCTGTCGAGCCTGCTGACCAGGCAGGGGCTCACGTCCGTCGGGGGGCTGGTTATCTTGATCGCCATCTGGAGGGCCCTGGTGCGCCACCGCTCGCGGCAGAACACCGGGTGGCGACGCGCCCGCACGGAACTCGACGCGGTGCTGGCCGCTGCCGATCGCCGCGTCAAGCGGTTGGGGCTGCGCCGGCGGCATGATGAAACTCTCGCGCGATTCGTCAAGCGGCTGCAACGCACAGCCGCGCATATACCTCCCGGGAAGACCCGCCAGGCGGCGCTGGCGCGCTGGGCCGTCGGCTGGTACAACCTCTATCAAAAAGCCCGCTACAGCGGCACGCCCTCCCGTGATGAAATTCAGATCCTCCGCTCGCAGATTCCCCGACGGTTCTCCACCGCCAGGACTTGAACGGTCAGCCCATCGGCCGACGCCGCCCGGGAGCACATTTTCCGATTCAGACCCGCGCCCACTGCATAAAATTACAGTGATCCGGGTGCGGGCCGGTTCCGCTGCCGCAGCGGATGGAGGCGACAATGCAGTTGGTGGTCAAGACAATCCGGCTGCAGGACGGGGAGTATCAGGCCATTTGTCCCTGCCTGCCCTACTGCGTCAGCCGCGGTCGCACGCACGATGAGGTGATCAGCAAGCACCGCGAAACGGTTCGCGGATACATGGCCGCGCTGACCAACTTCGTGCCCGACCGGTTGGAGTTCAGCGTAGTGGACGAACCGTGACGCCTCGCGCCGCGCATTCCCACAAACCAACTGTCCACTGTGGAATCCCTCATCTTCCTGACAACGCCGCTCTGGCGGCGCAACATAATGAATCGAAGCCAGTTATGTAGCCCCTCACCCTTACGCGTCTTTGGCCCTTGGCAGAAATACCGCCGGCGGGAATAATCAAGCGGCACATGCGTTGAACTCTTGGAATCGCAATCCTTTTTTCGCCGGTTTTCAATGGGAGAAAAACCATGGCAGAAATGACCCCCGAACGACGCGGCATCCGTCGCGACAAGGTGCGCTGTCCTGTCCGGCTCAGAGACCCGGAGCGGCCTGGGACGGTGGAGTCGATCTGCCGCGATCTTTCCAGCGCCGGAGCTCTTCTGGAGGTGCCCGCCCGGTTGTTGCCCCACGTGGCCGCCAGGCTCAGCGTGACGGTCTACGTCCCCCGCGCCGCTCTGACGGCGTTGCCGCATTTCTCCGGCGACTACACCACCGCCGCCCGAGTCCTGCGATGGCAAGGCGACGTTGAGCAGGATATCGCCTTGGTCGCCGTGGCCTTCGATCGCCCCCTCTGGCCAACCACATAAAACCTCGCAGGCTCGCGGTACGGTTTTCATTTCGAAATCGGAAATCGGGAAATTGGAAATTGCCCTACAATGGGTCCGTGACTCGCGACGAATACCTCTTGCTCGATGACGATGCGCTGATCGCCCAGTGCGACTTCCACGCCTACCGCGCTTCGGGCCCCGGCGGGCAACGGCGCAACAAGGTCTCCACAGCCGTGCGACTGACACACCGCCCGACCGGCATCGAGGCCCACGCCGAAGAGGCCCGCTACCAGGCCGATAACCGCCGCCACGCCGTTGCCCGCCTGCGGATGCACATCGCCTGCAGCCTGCGACAACCCATCGAACCCGGCGACGTGAGCGTTCCGGCGACGGTGAAGGAATGCCTCTTCGTCGCCCGCGGCGGGCAGGCGGCCGGCACCGCCCGCCTCGACGTCGGGCGACGCGACAAACGCTTCTGGCTCGTCGCCGCCTTCCTGCTGGACCTGCTCGAGGCCGCCGACGCCCGAGCGTCCGACGCTGCCGCCCGCATCGATATCTCCACCGCCAACTTCACCCGGCTGCTGTGCGAAGACAAGTCGCTGCTCTCAGTCGCCAACGACATCCGCCGCAGACACAACCTCAAGCCGCTGACGCCGTAATACAGCTATCGGTTGTCAGCAGGACCTGAGGTCCCCCAGGCGATACGGCTTTCCAGGACTCTCCGGCTGGTAGGCGTAAGCTGAAAACGGAGGGGCAGAAACCGCTTGACGCCTGTCGCCTCCGTCAGTACAGTATGTGGCTTCGCACGGAACACTAATACGAGGTTGCCATGAAGGCAGATATTCATCCCAAGTACGTAGACATCAACGTCCGCTGCGCCTGCGGCGCGACGTTCAAGACCCGTTCTTGCGTCGGACGCGACGTGCAGGTAGACATCTGCTCCAAGTGCCACCCGTTCTACACCGGCAAGCAGAAGTACGTCGACACCGCCGGCCGCGTCGAGAAGTTCCAGAAGAAGTTCGGCGGCGACTACTTCAAGAAGCCCGTCGAAAAGAAAACCAAGAAGTAGCTGCGATACATTAAAAGCGCCGACGCGGACAGACTGTCCCTCGGCGCTTTTTGTATGGACGCGTTAGATTGCGGATTGGGATTTCGGATTGCGGATTAGAGAGACGCATCCGACGGGGTTCCCCAATCTGCAATCCGAAATCAGAAATCCGCAATCGGGAACATGGCCAACAACGACACCACACTGCTGCAGAAGCTCGCCGACCTCGACCAGTTGTATTCCGGTCTGGAGGCACAGATGAACGACCCGACGGTCGCCTCGTCGGGTGCGCGCATCGTCGAGCTGTCCAAGGAATACTCGCGCCTGGGGCGGCTGGTGTTACCGTATCGCCGCTACCTCAAGCTGGCCGGCGACCGCGACCAGGCCCGGGCTATCCTGGACGACCCCGCCTCCGACGCCGACATGCGCGAGCTCGCCCAAGCCGAACTGGACGAGCTTGCCGCCGGGGCCGAGGCGGCGCTGGAAGACGTCAAGGGTCTGCTCGTCATGAGCGACGACGACGAGATCAACTCGGTCATGCTCGAAATCCGGGCCGGCACCGGCGGTGACGAAGCCGCCCTCTTCGCCCGCGATCTGCTGGACATGTACCGCCGCTACGCCGAACGCCGCGGGTGGAAGTTCGAGACGCTCTCGTTCAGCCCCAGCGAGATGGGCGGGCTGCGCGAGGTCGTCGTCAACGTCAAGGGCGACGGCGTCTGGAGCCGCCTGGGCTACGAAGGCGGCGGACACCGCGTGCAGCGCGTCCCGGTCACCGAAGCCCAGGGTCGCATCCACACCTCGGCGGCCACCGTGGCCGTGCTGCCCGAGCCGGAAGAGATCGACATCAAGATCGACTGGGACAAGGACGTCAACGAGTACGTCAGCCGCGCCGGCGGTCCGGGCGGGCAGAACGTCAACAAGGTCGAATCGGCCGTCAAGCTCGAACACAAGGAGACGGGCATCACCGTCTCGATGCGCGACGAGCAGTCGCAGCACAAGAACCGCGCCAAGGCCCGGCGAATCCTCACCGCCCGCCTCTACGAGCACTTCATCAGCGCCCAGGCGGCCGAGCAGGCCTCGACGCGCAAGACCATGATCGGCTCGGGCGACCGCAGCCAGCGCGTCCGCACGTACAACTTCCCCCAGAACCGCTGCACCGACCATCGCCTCAAAGGCGAGGGGGGCGGCGCCAACTACAACCTCGACCGTATCATCGCCGGCGACCTGGACGAAATCGTCGACGCCCTCATGACCCACGACAAGGCCCAAAGGCTGGCCAACCTCTAAAAATTCCAATTTCCAATTTTCAATTTCCAATTTATAACAACCTGTTCCTTCGCGTTGTGAGGTATCGTTGTCTTCATTCAATTGGAAATTGCCAATTGGAAATTGGAAATGCATGCCAGTGAGGAGCCCCGGTAATGAAGAAGACCACTACCGCCAAGTACCCCTTTGACGCCGCCCACGAACGCCGCATCGCCTGGTGGCGCGACGCGCGGTTTGGCATGTTCATCCACTGGGGCACCTACGCCGTGCATGGGCGCGGCGAGTGGGCCATGAACGTCGAACAGATCCCGCTCAAGGAATACGAAAAGTACGCCGACGCCTTCAAGCCCAAGCCCAACGCCCCACGCGCCTGGGCCAAGCTCGCCGCCGAGGCGGGCATGAAGTACATGGTCATGACGGCCAAGCACCACGAAGGCTACTGCCTGTGGAATTCCAAGCTGACCGACTTCAACTCCGTCAAACGCGGACCGCGCCGCGACTTGGTGGCCGAGTACGTGGCGGCCGCCCGCGAGTACGGCATGAAGGTCGGCCTGTACTACTCGCTGATGGACTGGCATCATCCCGATGGCGCCCGCTGCATCGAGAACAAGGGCGCCTACAAGCGGTTCATCGACTTCACGCACGGCTGCGTGCGCGAGCTGATGAGCAACTACGGCAAGATCGACATCCTCTGGTACGACCTGAGCTGGCCGTTCATGAAGATCGAGGAATGGCAGAGCGTCAAGCTCAACGCGATGGTCCGCAAGCTCCAGCCCGAGATCCTGATCAACGACCGCTCGCTGACGCCGGAAGACTTCGACACCGGCTCGGAAGGGCACGTCAAGGGCGGTCTGCCGCAAGGGCGCGACTGGGAGGCCTGCATGACCACCACCGGCTCCTGGGGCTTTGCCGCCCGGGCCAAACCCTCGCAGTACAGCACGCCGGCGGGCATCCTGGGCACGCTGCGGGCGGTGACGGCCGGGGCTGGCAACCTGCTGCTGAACATCGGTCCCGACGCCAAGGGCAACGTGCCCGCTCCGGCGGAAAAATCGCTGCGTGACGTCGGCGCGTGGATGAAGAAGTATGGCCCGGAGGTGGTCTACGGCCACGTCGACCGCGTGCAGGGCACGGGCCTGCGCGACTCGTACACCCGCAAGGGCGACTGCCACTATATGTGGCTGTTCAACTGGACGCCCTTCGAGCGATCCATCGGGCGCATCCGCACGAAGGTCAAAGATATCACGCTGATCCCGGGCAACAAGAAGCTGCCCTTCACTCAGACGTACGACCGGCTTCTGATCAAGGGCCTGCCCGAGAAGAACCCCGACGAAACGGTGGGCGTGCCGCTGCTGAAGATCCGATTTGCCGGAAACCCGCGACAGGACTTTGCCATCGGACTCAAGACAATGGCGTTCGAGCGCAAGGCCGCCAAGGCGGCGGCGAAGAAGAAATAGAGCGGGGAGAGCGGGATTACGCGGATTTACCGGATTAAGAGGATTGAGAAGAACCGATTGGAAACAACAAGAAGTGCGATTTTCTTGCCGGCCTTCCTCTTAATCTTCTTAATCCCGCTAATCCCGCTCTCCCCGTCTTCGACCCGGAGTTCAACATGAACAAGACCGCAACGATCCTGACGTGTCTGCTCGGTGTGATCTTCTTGTCGGCGCTTGTCGTCGCAAAACCGCCGCGCGCAGCGGTGAAGTATCCTCCCGGCAAGTGGGCCTCCTCGCGGCCGAGCAGTTGCCCGTTCGAGCCTTCCAAGGACATCACCGGCCTGGAGTGGACCGGGCGCATGCAGACCTACACCGACGCCGACACGTGGTACCCGTCGTGGGCCGCCGACGGCAATCTGTATTCGCCGTGGACGGACGGCGTCGTCAACGGCGTGCGGTGCTACTCAGTGCCGGGCCCGCTCAAGACCGGCAACGCCATCATCACCGGCGAGGACCCGATGAAGCTGACCGTCACGCCGCTGGGCGTGATCAAGGCGCTGGCTGATCCATACCAGGCCCGCTACCCCTGCGGCAGCCTGGTCTACAAGGGCGTGTGGTATTACGCCACGTACGCCCTCGACAAGACGACCTACCAGTGGGACACGCTGGGGCCGATGGTTGGGTTTCGCGTCTCGAAAGATTTCGGCAAGACCTGGACCGAGACCCCGCTGACGCCCGCCAAGCCGCTCTTTGGTGAGTCGAGCAAAAACGGCGGCAAGATCAAGATGGGTACGCCGCACGTGGTGGATTTCGGCCGCGACATGCAGCACAGCCCCGACGGCAAGATGTACCTCGTCGGCCACGGCACGACGCGCAAGGACGCGCCGTGTACGTGGGTCAGCGGCGACCAGATCTACATGGCGCGCGTGACGCCCACGCCGGAGAACGTTAACGACGTGACAAAGTACGAGTTCTTCGTCGGCCACGACGCCAAGGGCCAGCCGGTCTGGGCGAAGGATTTCGCGGCGATCAAACCGCTGCTGGAGTGGAACGAGCGGCTGGGCTGCGTGACGATCACCTACAACGCCCCGCTGAAGAAGTTCATGCTCTGCACCACCAACGGCGGGATTACCGGCGAGGGTACATTCGACACGACGATCCTCGAATCCGACGCGATCACGGGTCCCTACCGCCTGATCGCCCACCTGCCGGCCTTCGGCGCCCAAGCGTACTTCCTGAACTTCCCCAGCAAGTTCATCAGCCCCGACGGGCGCACGGTTTGGCTATGGTACTCGGCCAACTGGCAGCACAAGCTGCCCGCCGACCCGCCCGGTTCGCGCTACGCTCTGTGCGTGGTGGAACTGAAGCTGCTGAAGTAGATCAGTTCTGCTTACCTTCAATGACGCACAGCAGGATGCCGGCGGCGATGGCCAAGCCCGGTTCGATGCGGCCTTTCGCTTCGGGGGCGAAATCCAGGCCGATCTTCATCACGAAGGGATTGAAGTTCTGCTTGAAGGTCATCACGTGGTCGTCGCCGATGGTGCCGCGGTATTTCTGCGGCAGGATCATCGCCGCAAAATCGACCGCGCGGCGAATCAGCGCCAGGGCGGTGCTGTCCTCGACGATCTTGCCGACCTCGTTGTCCTGAGCGTCGAGGATCTGCCACTCGTCACGCATGATGCTCTTGAGCCCGCGGCGGCGCAGGGCGCCGAGCTTGCGCCCGCTGGCCGACTCGACCACGTCATAGGCGCTGGAGAAGTCGATGATCTTCCGCGCCTTGATCTGCATCAGCTCGTCGGCCCGCTGCTCGTCGCGGTAGACGCGGATGTCTTCCTTGAGCTTAAAGGCCTTCACATGCACGAAAGCCGCCAGAACGCCCTGTTCGTCGGTCACGTGTACCTTGGCGCCGGCGAACGTCAGCACCTTCCTGCGAAGCTGATACCCGCTGTACTCGAACATGCGATATCTCCTTTTGTACCGGGTGCCATGGCGGGCGTTTCTCAGCCGCCATGTCCCTGACTGTCGGTCAAAAACGAAAACCTGCCACAGAGATCACAAAGACCACAAAGAAACAAGAGGCATAGAGTCTCGTCTTCTTCGCCTTATCTTCGTGTTCTTAGTGCCCTTTGTGGCAAAGTTTTTACACGTCGCGCGGGTCGGCGATGTGTCCGGCGACCGCGCTGGCGGCGGCGGTCAACGGGCTGGCGAGATACACGCCCGCTTCCTTATGGCCCATGCGGCCGGGGAAATTGCGGTTGGTCGTCGCCACCACGGTGATCGGCTCGTTGGCCCGCCCGAAGGTGTCGCTGGGCCCGCCCAGGCACGCGGCGCAGCCGGCCTGTCCGATGTTACACCCGGCGGCTGCGAAGATCTCTCGCAGCGTCTTGTTGCCCACTTTGCAGCGGTCGAGGTCCTGGTCGGTCTCGATGGTCGCCGGCACGATGAACGTGGGCACCTTGACCTTGCGTCCGGCCAGCACGCCGGCGGCGGCCATGAAGTCGGCGATCTTGCCGCCGGTGCATGAGCCGATGTACGAGCGGTCGATCTTGACGGACGAGACCTCTCGCGCCAGCGCTCGCTTGTCGGGCGAGTGCGGACACGCCACGGTGGGCTCGAGTTTGTCGGCGTCGAGTTCCATCACCGAGGCGTACTTGGCGCCGGAGTCGCTTATGACAGCCTGGAAGGGCTTGTCGGTGCGACCCTTGACGAAGGCGGTGGTCTTCTTGTCGGCGGCGATGATCCCGTTCTTGCCGCCGGCCTCGATGGCCATGTTGCAGATCGTGCAGCGTTCGTCGATGTCCAGGGCCTCGATGGCCGAGCCGGCGAACTCCATCGCGCAGTAGTTGGCGCCGTCAACGCCGATGCGCCCGATGATGTCGAGGATCAGGTCCTTGGCCATGCAGTATGCCGGCAGCGTGCCATGCACGACGAACTTCATGCTCGCGGGCACCTTGAGCCAGAGCTTGCCCGTGCCCATCACGAATCCGGCCTCGGTGTTGCCGATGCCCGTGGCGAACTCGCCGAAGGCCCCGTGCGTGCAGGTGTGGCTGTCGGTGCCCAGCAGCAGCTCGCCGGGGCGCGTGTGGCCCATCTGCGGCAGGGCGACGTGACAGACGCCGCGGTAGGGCGTGTTGGCGGCGTCCTTGTACGGGGCGGGGCAGCCGGTCAGGCCGCTCTTGACGAAGTCGGCGTCGTAGAAATGCTTGAGGCCCTGGCTGTGCGCGAAGGCCCGCAGGATCTCGACGTTGCGATGCGCCTTGGGGTCGGCGGTGAAGATATAGTGGTCGGGAATGATGACGACCTTCTCGGCGTCCCAGACGCGGGCGGTCTTGCCGAACTCGGTCTGGAAGATGCCGATGGTCCCTGGCCCGCAGACGTCGTGCGTCATCAGCACGTCGACATCGCACCAGATGTTTTCACCAGGAGTAACGCTGCTGCGACCCGCGTGGCGGGCCAGGATCTTTTCTGTAATGGTCATGGACATAATCGATTTCCAATTTCCAACCTGCCTTCCGGCAGGCAGGTTGGCAATTTCCAATTGAACAGCCCCTATGCTAAGGTCTGGAGGCTGGGATATCAACGCGCAGAGACTGCCTTTCCGGCCATTGCTCATTGCCCCAGCGGGATGACTTCTTCTTTGACGAAGTGCAGCCATGCGAAAGCGGGACGTGCGGCAGGGTCTTCAAAATGACAGTTGATCGCGTCGCGAACTTCATCCCGTAGATGAACAAGAGTATCCGCTTCTGCAAAAATGGAATAGTCTGCCGCACGCGCGTGGAGGCCCTGCTCATCCTCCTGCACGATGAAAAGCAACTCCGTCATGCGTACAGCAGACGCCGCCCTTTAGGAGCGGGAACGGGATCATTGAACTCGCGGGCAGTCTCGATCCACAATTCCATCGCTGCTCGCATGTTCTTGAGAGCATCTTCGTGGCTATCGCCATGCGCCATGCATCCAGGCAATTCCGGAGCTTCCGCGATAAACGCGTTATCTTCCTGGCTCCAGTAGATGATGATTTCGTATTTATCCATCCGATCCCTCACCCGCGAGCCGATGCTCCGTTATCACTCTGCGAACCTGCCTTACCTGACAGGGTTTGGCTTTGCCTGACTCACTCTGAAGGTTAATCATAACAGGAACACCCGCCTTTCGGAAGACATGATGGCTTCCTCGTGTTCGTTCCTCAAATCCGAGCCGCTTCAGCAGAGCGCATAGATCGAGGAAAGCGATGTTCGCGTCCGAACCGCCTCGCAACACACACGCGAGAGGATCTTCTCGTGCTTGTCCATGTGGATCATTCTAACCATTTATAAAACCAGTGGCAAAAAACTCGGTCGCGTTATTGAAGGAGCGATCAGCCCTTGCCGACGAAGTTAATGAAGCGAAGCTGGAACGATCCGGGAGCATCATTATGGTTATCGCCAACAGCACAGGCAGTGAACGTCGTCGGCACGGCCGCGTGAAAATGGAAGACTGCTTCCAGGCGGTCCGTCTGGACCCCGACGGCGTCAACACGATGGACACCCTCTCGGGCATCGACATCTCACGCAGCGGCGTGGGGGCGTTTTCCAGCCGCTCGTACTATCCCGGTCAGCGGCTGGTGATATGCCTGCCCGTCGCCGGCAACCACGGGCATCGCAATCTCTACGCCACTATCGTCCGCAGCCGCGGCGTTCAGGGCGGATACGCCATCGGTCTGAAGTTCGATTCCGCCTCGGCCGACCAGTGGGTGGGCGTCAGCACGCTGGCGGCGGCCTAAAAGCATTTCCAATTTCCAATTTGGAATTTCCAATTTACTCTTTGTCGGATGGCATGGCGATACGCGCTGGTGTTTCCGGCGGGTCGCCATGGCGCTGCTGACAGTGATGAACTCTGCCTTCTTTGCTCTATAATGCTCCCTGTGAAGAAGAATCTCACTTGGCCGCGGCGGCGATACCTCCTCCTGGCGGGGGTTGTCTGTGCAGGCCTGGCCGTCGTGGGTATCGAACGGTGGACGCGCCCGCCGACGCCGGAGCAGATCCTGGCCCGGTGGTGCGGTGCGGCTGACCGCTCCATCGCCATCGCATATCCGCTCGACGGAACGGTCTTTCCGCCCGAACTGCCGGCGCCGACCTTTCGATGGACCGATTCCTCCGGCGCCGACACGTGGGTCGTGACAGCCGGCGCGGAAGGCAGTCGCGCTGTCAGCAACCTGCTGTCGCAACCGCGATGGACGCCCGACGAGCTGCAATGGCAGCGCCTCAAGAGCAGCACCGCTCAGGCGCACGGGGGGGCGCTGGTGCTGGGCCTGCGCCGCGCCGACCTGTCCCGCGTGGTATCGTTCGGGAATTTTGGTTTTCAGACCAGCACCGACCCGGTCGCCGCGCCGATCTTCTACCGGGAGGTGAACCTGCCCTTCGTCGAGGCGGTCAAGGACCCGCGGCAGATCCGCTGGCGATTCGGGCCCGTCTCGTCGACCCAGCCGCCGGTGGTGCTGGAGAACCTGCCCGTCTGCGGCAACTGCCATTCGTTCTCGGCCGACGGGAAAGTCCTGGGGATGGACATCGACTACGCCAACGACAAGGGCTCGTACGCGCTGGCGCCGGTCAAGAGCGAGACCGTCCTGGACAGCCAGTCGGTCATCACCTGGGCCGACTATCGCCGCGAGGATAAGGACCTGACGTTCGGTCTGCTCTCGCAGGTCTCGCCCGACGGGCGGTATGTTGTCAGCACGGTCAAAGACCGCTCGGTGTTCGTGCCCATGCCCGACCTGGCGTACTCGCAGTTGTTCTTTCCGGTCAAGGGCATCCTGGTGGTCTACGACCGCCAGAGCAAAACCTTCCGCCCGCTGCCCGGCGCCGACGACCCCGCGTATGTGCAGAGCAATCCTGCCTGGAGCCCCGACGGCAAGGAGATTGTCTTCGCCCGCAGCCGCGCGTACGAGCTCCATGGCGTCGGCAGCGAGGCCCTGCTGCGACCCGACCAGTGCGCCGAATTCGTCCAGGGGCGCCGGCAATTCCAGTTCGACCTGTACCGCGTGCCGTTCAACGGCGGGGCCGGTGGGGCGGCGGTCCCTGTCGAGGGCGCTGCCGGCAACGGCGTGAGCAATTACTTCGCCCGCTTCTCGCCCGACGGCAAGTGGATCGTCTTCTGCCGCGCCAAAAGCTTCATGCTCCTCCAGCCCGACAGCGAGTTGTACATCATGCCTGCCGCCGGCGGGCCGGCGCGGCGCATGCTATGCAACGTCCGCGGCATGAACTCCTGGCACAGTTGGTCGCCCAACAGCCGCTGGCTGGTCTTCGCCTCCAAGGCCAACGGGCCCTACACGCAGTTGTGGCTGGCGCACGTGGATGCCTCGGGCAAAAGCAGCTCGCCGGTGCTGCTGGAGGGCTTCACAGCGCCGGACCGCGCGGGCAACATTCCGGAGTTTGTCTCGGCCGAGCCACAGGCCATCGCCACCATCAGCGCACGCTTCGTCAACGACGAGTCGTTCTTCCGCGCCGGTGACGCGTTCCTGCTCGGCGGCGATGTGGCCGCCGCGTGCGCAATGTACGAGAAGGCCCTGGCTGCCAATCCCGCCAACGCGCGGGCTCATCATAATCTTGGCGCCGTGCTGGGACGCCTGGGCGGACGTGACGACCAGGCGGCGGCGCATCTGCGACGCGCCATCGAAATCGATCCGGCGCTGGCGGAGGCACACACGAACCTCGGCGCCATTTACGCCAAGCACAACCGCCTCAGCGAGGCCATGACGGAGTTTGAAAAGGCCCTGGCGATCAACCCGCGGGATTTGCGAGCGCGGCTGATGGCCGCCAAGTGCCTCGTCCGGATGGACCGAACCGACTCTGCCGTCGAGCACTGGCAGCATGCGATCCGGATCGATCCTGCCCTGACCGAGCCGCGCCTGTCATTGGCGACCGTCTTCACCCGAAAGCGGCAGTACGCCCAGGCTCTGGAGCAACTCGAGGCCGCCGCGCGACTGGGCGGCGACGGGTTCACGGCCGCCAGCGCTCTGGCGTGGCTGCTGGCGACGTGCCCCGATGCGGCGATCCGCAACGGCCCTCGATCCGTTGAACTGGCGCAGATCGCCTGCCGTGCGCCGGGCGCGCCGCAGCCGCTGGTGCTGGACACCCTGGCCGCAGCGTACGCCGAGGCCGGCCGATTCTCCGAGGCCGTCGCCACCGTCGAGAGGATGCTCGCCCTGGCGGGGCGGGGCAACGCGGCCGTTTCCGCCGAGTTGAACAAGCGACTGGAGAAGTATCGTGCCGGTCAGGCATGGCGGCAGGAGTAACTCGCGCCGCGGTGTAATGCCTTAGTCATGGGGGAAAAGTCGCGGCGGAGGCACCAAGTATTTATCAAAGCCGTCGTGTGGCTTTGATGAATACTTGCGCTGGGCAAGGGTACATGGCCCCAAATGAAGAAGCAATTCACACAACGAATTACTTCTTCATTTAGTGCCTCCGCCGCGACTTTTCCCCCGCCCGTAAACCGGCTATGCCGGCAGATAGTTCTGGAAACCGATCCGCGCCTGCGAGTCGTCGGCGTAGGTGATCGGCTTGGGGTCCAGCCAGTCCACCACCGTGCGGCGGATCGACATCGCGAAGAAGTGATTGCCGGCAGGGCTGTAGTGGCCGATGAAGTATCGCCGCAGATACGCATCCACGTCCGGGCGGAAGCTCTTGAAGTCTTGCTGGTGTACGAGGTTCATGTCGAAGCACGGCCAACCGCGCCGGGCGATGTAGTCGGCGACGCGCTGGTCGTGGCGCGGGGTTCCTTCCAGCAGTTGACGCGTGGCGGAAGGGCACAGAAGGATCAGCAGCAGCTTTTTGTCGCGGGCGGCCGCGAAGGCGACGGCCTTTTCGAGGATGTACTCGGTGGCGGCGAATCCGTAGGCCATGCGGATGACGTCGGCCTGTATCCGCTGCGTGGGCAGATCGTCGGCGGCGACGGGCGGGCAGTGGAGGATCTCCGCCAAGCGGTTGATCGCGGTCAAGTCGAGGTCGTCGATCTGGTTGTAGCAGAACAGGCTCAGGCGCAGCATCAGGTCGTCGGCCAGGGCGTCGATCATCCAGCCAGCGTCAGTCATCTTGTACAGCGACTGAGGCGTGGGCAGGAGGTTTTCCTTTTCGACGAAGCGTCCCGACGCCAGATCCATCTCGACGTTTGCCCAGAAGTTGCCGTGGAACATCGCCCCGCCGACGTGGTTCCACCAGCGGCTGGTCAGCACGTGGCGGCAGCGAAGGCATGAGCGGATGTGGTCGTCGCCCCAGACGTAGAGCATGACGTATCGCCCGCCCTCGGGCCCGCTGTCGGTGCGGATCATCCGCCGGTACGACTGGTACACGCCAAAGCCGCCCATGCCGAAGTTGCCGATCGGCTCGCCCAGGTGCGCGGCCAGGTATTCCTGCCACGTCTCCTCGTCGCTGACCTGGTGGCACTGGGTGAAGCTGTTGCCGTAGGTGTTGATGCGGCGTGGCCGGTCGGCGTAGATCGCCGCGCGGCGGGCGCCGTCGGGTTGGCTGGTCGAGATGGTGCTCGATCCGTCGAGCCCGTCGCGCGGCATGTAGTTGCCCAGCACGTACCCCACTTCCGGATCGAACTGCGCCCATGAGGGCTCGTCCGAGAGGAAGCGGTCGATATCGACCCGGGCCAGAACGCTTTCGGTGATGTATTGGGCGTAAGTGGTCATGCCGGGAGTTTAACCGGAAGAATCCCGGTCATTGTACTTTCTTGTACTTTGTTGTACTTTTCACAGCGATATTCAAAACGCACAAATCCACCGGTACCCGCAAGTACTTATAATAAAACGACTTACGTATTTACGCCCCTTCCCGCTCCTCCCGGTGCAGTAGCTGCAAAAAGGGCGTCGGATTCACGCCAGGAGCATCGACGTTCTGTCTGTATCTACCATTGTTCTCGATCCTAAATGAATTTGCCGAAGGGCTCGCCCGTGGTGGCACAGCCTTTCCCAAGCTGCGACCGGCTGTGAGGTGTTCTGCGAAGAGCCCGCAGGCTGAAAACCTCCCACCCTCTACGCGCGGGCCAGACGCCTGCGACACGATATGGGGAAGGGGAACGGGGTGGCGGCAGACCGCTCCAGCATGGTATCCTGCGGTCATGGACGAGGCCACGCTGCCATCAATGTCTTCCCAAGGCAAGATACCGCTGTCCGGCAGGGCAGGCGCCGCACTGGCCGGCGGATTCATCGTTCTTGCGGCCGTGGCGGTTTACTACAGCAGCATTGACGCTCCCTTCGTGTTTGACGGCCCCGACTCCATTGTGGCCAATCCCAGCATCCGGTGTCTGTGGCCTCTGTGGGCGCCCCTGTCGCCTCCCTCCGGAGGCCATACTGTCAGCGGGCGCCCGATCCTGAATTTGACGCTGGCTCTTAACTACGCCCTTGGCGGCGCCGACGTCAGGGGCTACCACGTCGCCAACGTGGCGATCCACATCTTGAGCGGACTTTTCCTGCTGGGGATACTGAGGCGGACGCTTGCTTTGCCGGCGATAGCCGCACAGTTCGGCCGCGGGGCCATGTTTGTGGCCGCAGCCGCGGCGACAATCTGGACTATCCATCCGCTGCACACGCAATCGGTGACGTACGTGATCCAGCGAGCTGAATCGCTGGCCGGACTCTTCTACCTGGCCACGCTCTATTGCGCCATTCGCGGCTTTGCGTCATCGCCGGGAATCCTCTGGTATGCGCTGTCGACGATCAACTGCCTTCTTGGCATGGCCACCAAGGAGGTCGTGGCCACGGCACCGCTGATGGTGCTGCTGTATGATCGCGTCTTCTGGACCTCATCGGTCAAGGATTCGCTCCGCCGCCGATGGCCGGCGTATCTGTCGCTGGCGATGACGTGGCTTCTGCTGGCCTGGTTGGTGCTTGGCAACAGCAGCCGCGGCAGCACCGCCGGGCTTCATGCGCGGGTGACATGGTGGGAATACGCCCTCTCGCAGCCGCAGGTCATCCTGAAGTACCTGGGGCTGGCTCTCTGGCCACACCCGCTGGTTCTAGACTATGGTTGGCCCGTGGCTTCGATTGCCTGGGATACCATCGCGTGGACGCTGGCCGCCGGCGGCCTGCTGGCGGCCGCGATACTGGCACTGCGACGATTTCCAAGTGCGGGTTTCTTGGGCGTGGCGTATTTCCTGCTTCTGGCGCCCACCTCCAGCGTTCTTCCGATCGACGATCTGATGTGTGAACACCGGACTTATCTTCCGCTGGCGGCGGTCACGATTCTGGCCGTCGCAGGCGCATATTGGCTGTGGGTTCGCCCGGTCCGGGCGAACCGGCTTGTGCATCATTCCGCTGCCGTCGTGGTGGCCGTTGCCGTCGCGCTGGCGCTGGGGTTGGCAACCGCCGCCCGCAATGGCGACTACCAGTCTGAACTCTCCATCTGGCAAGACACCGTCCGCAAGCGGCCGCAGAACGCGCGGGCACATCACAACGTTGGTCAGGCGTATTTCGTGCTGGGGCAGACAAACCTGGCCATTGCCCAGTATCGCATGGCGCTGGAGTTGAAGAAGGATTTCCCGCTGGCCTATGTGAATCTCGGTAACGCGTTGATGCGGCTGGATCTCAAGGACCAAGCCCTTCAGTGCTACCAGCAGGCCCTGCAGATCCAGGCTGACTTTGCGGAAGGGCACTATGTCCTGGGCAACTTCAGGATGAATGAAGGCAATCTGATGGAGGCAATGGATCATTATCGAAAAGCGATTGTCGCGCAGCCGGAACACTGCGAGGCGCACAATAATCTGGGGCTGGTACTGGCCAAGCTTGGCGACACTGACCAGGCCCTTGGCCACTACCGCGTTGCCCTCAGAATTAATCCGAACTACCGCCAAGCCCATTTCAACATGGCCAATCTTCTGGTAGCCGGCGGCCACGCGTCAGAAGCCATCGAGCACTATCGGCGAGCCATCAGTCTTGATTTCACGTACGCCGAAGCGCATTACAATCTGGCCAACATCCTGGCGGGACGGGGCGAATTGTCCCAGGCGATGAACCATTATCAGCAAGCCATCTCGCACAAGCCCGACATGGCCGACGCGCACCACAACCTGGGTTCGGTCCTGAGGCTGCTGGGCAGGCCCGCCGAAGCGGTGGAGCAGTACGAGCGGGCTTTGGCCATCGACGCCAACCACATCGGGGCCATGAGAAACCTGGCATGGCTGCTGGCAACGACATTGCCCGCCTCTTCAGAAAACCTCGCCCGCAGTCTGACGCTGGCCCAACGGGCGGTCCTCCCGGCGCCGAACGCGATCGAGTCTCTTGACGTTCTGGCGGCAGCCCATGCCGCCAATGGGCAGTTCTCTCAGGCTGTCGCGGTCGCTGAGCGAGCGGTTGTTCTGGCCAGGGCCGCCGGTCACCTTCAACGGGCAGCCGTGCTGGAATCGCGGCTGGGACTGTACCGGCAAGGCAAGGCCTATCGCGAACAAGCCGCCTCGCAAGGTGGCCAATGAAACGGGCGGCCTTTTTGAGGCCGCCCGTGGCGGATGCATTTTCCGCTAAGGTCTCGAAGCCTATGCCACGCGCCGCCGACGGACCAGCACGGCCACGCCGCCCAGAACCAGCAGACCCATGGTCGCCGGCTCGGGGATGGCGATGGTGATTTCCGTCCACGTCGTACCTTCGACGAAGCCATAGTTGACGCTGCTGCCTGAGGCCAAGAAGGCGTCGGGGCTGTTGATCAGCGTCACGCTACCGGTGTTGTTGATGACGCCGGTCGTGCCGAAGAACCCGTAGACGTTGGCCGCGCCTTGCGCTGCCGCGTTGCCGTCAAACGTCGTCTCGCTGACCGTCAAAACGCCGTTGGCGTTGAAGATGGCTCCCCCTAGGCCCTGCCCGTCCTGGGCCTGCTGGTACGTGCCGCCCAAGCCCAGAAGAGCCGAGTTATTGATGAAATCGCTGTTGGAAATGGTAGCCGTTCCACCCAACATGAAGATGGCGCCGCCCATGCCTGCGCCGCCGCCACCTGCGCCCTGCGCGCCGCCGCCGTTGCCGCCATTGCCCCCGCCGAAGCCGCCTGCCCCGGCCGCAGTCTGCGTACGGCTGCCGCCGCTGCCACCGCCGCCAAAGCCGCCGGTTTTGCCGGTCTTGTTGGCTGGACCGCTGGCTCCTGCGCCAAAATTGCCTGCAGCACCACTGTTCGACCCGGCAGGTCCGGCACCGAGCCCGGATGGATCGTTCGCTGCTCCACCGGCACCGTAGTAGGCATTGGCCCCGTTGCCGCCCATCCCACCGCCGCCAGGTCCGCCGCCCGTGGAAGTGCTGCTGCCGCCACCTTCACCGCCGTTGCCGCCTTTGGCGGTGTTGCCCGAGAAAGTAACGTCGCTAATGGTCAGATTGGCCTGATTGGCAAAGATCACGCCGCCGGCGCCAAGAGCGCCGCCGCCGCCGGGGCAGCGGCTGACGGATCCACCGTTGCCGCCGGTGGCATTGAAATTGGTGAAGGTCACGCCCGAGATGTCCAAGCTCGTGTTGTACACCGAGGCGAACCGGAAGGTGTTGTTTCCGGCAATCGTCACGCCCGAGCCGGTGATGGTCAGGGCATCGCTGATGTAGAATGCCGAGCGCGGTGCGCCTGCCCACGTTGAGCCAAGGGTAATCGTCCCGGTGGCGGTGATGTTGATCGTGTCGGCCCCGCCGTTGGCCTGGGCCTGAGTGATGGCCCATCGCAATGTGCCCTCGCTCCCGTCATCGGCTGTCGAGGTGACCGTGTATACCGCCGCCGAGGCGCTGCCTGCCAGCGCAAGCATCAAGGCAACAGATATGAAAACAGCTCCAGGACTTCTCATAACGTTTCTCCTTCCGCTGCAAAGATAGGGGGTCTTCTTCTTTGTGCTTTTAAACACGCACTACGCGGCAGGATTCTCCAGAAGCTTCCTCTGCTTCTATCCTGCGTAACAAGGCCAGTATACCACAAAACACCAAATATGCAATGCCTAAAATGTCGATAATGACCGTTTTTTCGACGCCATTCTTCCCGCTGTGATGCAACTGCTTGAAACTGCGCGGCTAAGGGCCCAAATCTTCAAGAGAAGATTCCTTTACGTGTGCCGCAACTGTATCGGCAGCCAACAATGCGATAGAAACGCCAAGACCCTTTTCGGTCGGCGCTGGCGCCGATATCGCGTGGCAGTCGACGGCCATCAGGTGGTCCTCCCGCGTGCGGAGCGCTTTGACGGGCCCGCCGCACAAGCTCGGACAGATTCCACAGTGGACACCTGGCCGGCTGCTGTGGTATGACCTGTGCCCGAAGGAGAACCGCATGAACACCCGCGAGCGATTCCAGGCCGTGATGAACTTCAAGCCCTTCGACCGTCTGCCGATTCTCGAGTGGGCCGGTTGGTGGGGGTCCACCCTCGAACGGTGGTGGGGCGAAGGCCTGCCCAAGGAAATCACCGACGGCAACGCCATCCGCCGCCACCTGGGCATGGACGTGTATCTGCAGGGCTGGTTCGGCACGCGCAAGCAGGGCTGCCCGGGTCCGGCGTCGCACGGGGCGGGCATTATCGCCAACGAAGCCGACTATGACCGCGTTCGCGAGTTCCTCTATCCCTGGCCGGTCGTGGATGAAAAATGGTGGTCCACCTGGGCCGCTGAGCAGGAAAAGGGCGACGTGGCAGTCTGGTATACCGTCGAGGGATTCTTCTGGTTCCCTCGAACGCTGTTCGGCATCGAGCCGCACCTGTACGCGTTCTTCGACCACCCCAAGCTCATGCACCGCATCAACCAGGACCTGGCAGAGTGGATCATCCGCGTGGCCGACGCACTGCACCAGGTCTGCAAGCCCGACTTCATGACCTTCGCCGAGGACATGAGCTACAATCACGGCTCGATGCTCTCCAAGCAGCTCTTCGACGAGTTCATGACCCCGTACTACCACCAGGTCATGCCCGCCCTGAAACGCCACGGAGCCCTGACCATCACCGACTCCGACGGCGACGTGACGATTCCGGCCGACTGGTTCGCCCAGGCGGGGCTGGACGGCATTTTGCCGCTGGAGCGCCAGGCCGGCGTGGACGTGGCCGTCATCCGCCGAAACCACCCGACGATGCGGTTCATCGGATGCTTCGACAAGATGACCATGAACAAGGGCGAAGCGGCCATGCGGGCCGAGTTCGAACGCCTGCTGCCCACGGCGGCTGGCGGCGGACTGATAATTAGCTGCGACCATCAGACCCCGCCGGGGGTTTCATACCAGGACTTCCAGTTGTATCTGCGCCTGTTCAAAGAGTATGCTGAACGGGCCGGAAAGATGTCCCGCGACAAAGAATGAGCGGCGGCGATCAGGGTGCCGTGGCGGGAGGGCGAAGCTCGACAGCCACGACCAGGCTCCACCGATGCTCGCTCAGGGATCGTGGCTCTCCGGGCCTGCGGCCCTCCGCGCCACGGCACCCCGAATAAACACCATGCAGCAAAGCGAGGCCACAAACGAAGCCCTGATGGCGCGGTTCCAGCGAGACCTGGACGCCGAGCCTTTTCAGCAGATCGTTTCGCGCTTCACGCGACCGGGTCTGGCGGCCGCGCTGGCCATCCTCTCCGACGCCGCCCTGGCCGAAGACGCCCTGCAGGAGGCATTCCTGCGGATCGTCCGCGGGGCGGAGAAGTACCAGTCCTCGCGCCCCTTCGCCACGTGGTTCTACACCGTCCTGCGAAACGTCTGCGTGGACATCATCCGTAGCCGCAGCCGCCAGCTCGCTGCCGTGCAGGAGATCGCCGATCGCATCAGTCCGCCGGGCGGACCGGTCGCTGAAAGTCCCGGCGCGGACCTGGGGCTGCTCGACACCCTGCCCCGCAGCGAACGGGCGGTGCTGATGCTGCGAGTGGTGCATGAACTGTCTTTCGTCCAGATCGCCGCTACGGTGGGCATTTCCGAGGAGGCCGCCAAAAAGCGTGCCCAGCGCGGCCTCGCCCGCCTGCGCGAGCGATTGACCGCCCGGGCGCCAAAATCTGTCCCCGACCGCTCCCGCCGGGCGTAATCTTCTTCAGAACGACACGATTTGGAGCGGGAGAAATCGTTGGACTGCCAACAGGCACATCTTCATCTGGACGCGTGGGCCCTGGAGGCCTTGGCTGAACCGTACCGCCAGGCCCTCGAAGCTCACCTCGACCTTTGCCCCGCCTGTCGACGCGCCGCCGATGACGCGCGGGGGGTTCTGGGCCTGCTCAAGAACCAGCCGTCGATCCAGCCCAGCGACGCCCTCCAGCAGTCGCTCAGGACGATGGTCGCCCGCCAGGCCGCCCACCGCCGAGGCCGCCGCCGAGCCTGGAAACTCCTCGCCTCCGGCGCCGCCGCCGCGGCGGTCATGCTGGCCGTTATGACGGCCGCCCGCCTGGGCTCCAACGCCCCCTGCGACACCGCCGCTGCGGCACAGGCCGCCGGACCGGGCCCAGAACTCTGGCGGCACGAGATCGACGCCGCTGCCGGCGCCACCGGCGAGTTTGTCGTCCGAGGCGCCAGCATGTATGTCCTGCGCAAGGATGGCCCCGCCCGCCGCGTCGCCGCCCTCGATGCCGCCTCAGGTCTGCAGCGCTGGCAGAGCCCGCTCGAAAGCCTCGGACATCTTGCCGCCGACGACCAACGCGTCTTCACCCTCTCGTCCCCGCGGCAGGGCAAGCTGGAACTGGCCGCACTGGACGCCGCCGACGGCCGCGTGCTCTGGCGGTTCGCCCAGAACTCGCCCGAGCGGTTGGCCGAACCGTGCCGCCCCGTCGTGCTCGACGGCGGAAAAGTCTGCTGGACTAATCACGATCGCGTACATCTGCTCGACGCCGCCTCGGGCCAAACCCTCTGGTCCACGCCCATCGCCGGACAGGGGCTGATCTCGACCGCCGCCGTGGACGGGGGCAATGTCTACGTTGCCAGCGGCCGCTCGCTCTGGTGTCTCAACGCCTCCGACGGGCGACTGGCCTGGCAGGTCGACTGGAAGGGCGAGGCTTCGCTGCTGTCGCGCCCGCTGGTGGCGGTAGCGGCCGGACGCGCCTACGCCGTCCAGCGCCGCCGCGGCGGGTCGTGCCAGTTGCTCGCCCTGGACCTCGATCGCCACCAGGTCGCCTGGTCGCGCGCCGTGCCGTTCGTCTTCCACATGCTGGCCGACGAATCGGCCGTGTTCCTCCGCACCCGCGAGGTGCTGGCCTTGGGCAGCCGCGACGGGCAGCTTCTCTGGACGCAAAGCGCCGAGGGCTGCGGACCGATGACCGCCTCGGCCGGCGTGCTGCACTACATCGTCTCAGGCAGCCACTCGCGTCTGGCTGCCGTCGATCAGGCCACCGGCCACGAGGTCTGGACGTTGGCCGGCGTGCCCTCCTGCGGTCCCTTCATCCGCCACGGTCAAACGGGCTACTTCGAAACCCACGACGGCGTGATCCACGCCCTGGCGTTCAATACGAAGAAGAACTGACCGAAGCGTTAGCGGCGGGGCTTGCCCCGCGCGTTGGGTCGGGGAAGAAACCACGTCGAGCAAGCTCGACCGCTAACAAAACAAGTGCTCCAGATCTTTGCCCTTCCTCCTCATCTTCCTCTGTGCCTCTGTGGTCAGTTTTTGACCGCGCGAGCCGCCGGGCTGACGGGGTAGAACAGCGGCACGCCGTCGCGGCGGTTTTCGGGGGCGTCGGCGAGGTACTGCTGGATCGGCTCGCTGAGCAGGAAGTCGGCCAGCGCCTTGGCGCCGTCGATGTTGGCGTCGGCGAACGTGCGGGGGTTGGCTTCCATCACCACGTACGTGCGGCGCATGAGCGGGTCGGCGTCGACCAGGATCTCCATCGTTCCGCGCTGGATCTTGCCCCAGAGCACGGGCATGCGCCCGACGATCACGTAGGCGTTGTGCTGCTGGGCGAAGAGCAGGATGTTCTTGTGGTCGCCTGACTCGTCCTTGACGATCCAGTCGCCCGCCGGTTCGACGCCGCTGCGCTTCCAGAGGCCCAGGGCCACCTCGCGCGAGCCGATGCCGTGGAAGTCGACGAACTTGGCCTTGGCGTCGGCGATCTGCCTGATTGCCGCGGCGCCGTCGGTCATGCCTTTGATCTTGGCCGGGTCCGACGCCGGGCCGACGATCACCAGGTCGTTCTTGGCCCAGGGGCGCAGGTTCGTGGCGAACCCGTCGGCCACCAGGGCGGTGGTGATGTCTCCGGAGTGCATGGTCAGCAGGTCGATCTTGCCTTCGCGCATGGCCGCTGCCAGACCCGGACGCGGTCCGGTGATCACCACCTGGACGGGGTAGCCCGTGGCGGCGGTGAACTTCTCTGCAATCCGCGGCCACACGCCGGTCATTGTCATTCCGCCGATGACGGCGGCGCGAACGGGCTTCTTGTCGCCCGCTGCCGGGCGGGTTGTGGGTTTGGAACTGGAGCAAGCGGTCGCCGCTGCCAAGGCCGCTAACAACATCAGTCTTCTTGCCGGACTCATTGCATCTCCTTCTCTGGTACAAAGGGTGCCACGCACAACTCCGTTGTGCGTGTCCCTGAACGCAAGGTTCGGGGAGCATGGGCGAGACGCCCATGCCACACAGCAAGAGCATGGGCGGGACGCCCATGCTACTCACGGGCAAGATGCCCGTGCTACTCGACCGGCGCCTGGTTAACGCCGGTGCTGAGGGTCTGCCATCGAATGTCGCCGCGAGACGGTTCGCCCACGCCGCAGCCGAGATACGTGCCGTCGTAGGCCGCCACGTGTCCGTCCAGAAACAGCACGTTGGCCTTGCCCAGGTGGCGGGGCACTACGTCATAGCCCTTCTTGGAGGGAACGACCGACGCGTACGGTCCTGCCGCGTCGGCCATGAACGCCAGCGTGTTGGGCGACGGCAGCTCCGACAGGCGGTGTGGCTCGGGCCGGATCCACGGCGAGAGGTACATGTTCATCGCCAGGGGCAGGAAGTACGTGCTCAGCCCTTGCGACGGCGCCACCGCGGTGGGGCAGATGAAGACGGAAGTCTGCTTCGGCGCCGGCTGCGCGCCGCTGGCCACGAGGTCCTGATACGCCGGCGAGTCCATATAGGGCGCAAGGGCGTTGAACCAGTCCTCCGGCCGCGCGATCTGCGACAGGGGCTGCACCCCCTGCCCGCGGCGGGGGAGTACGCCGTTGGTGGCCATCAGGTGCCGGCTGAGCCCATTCTGCCACTGCCGCAGGCGGGTCTGGCAGGACACAGCGCGGGAGTGCTCGACGGCGTTGGCTACCACGGGCGTGAGAATGGCCGCCAGCACAGCGATGATCGCCATGACGACCAGCAATTCGATGAGGGTAAAACCTCCGCAGCGGCGCGGTGCGGCCGGGCCATCCTCCTCCGTCACAGATTGCCCCGGTGTGCGCGTCACAGAGACAACCACGATCAGCGGAAGAACCCAAGTCCTCATCTTACTTCCTTTCGAAGAACGTGAACCAGAGCAATACGTCCGGACGACCATGCAAGGGACGGGAAAACTCGTTGAGATGCAGCAGGACGTGGACATTTCCCCCAGTTTCTAAATCCTCTTAATCCGCCATATCCGCGTAACCTGCCTGCCGGCAGGCACGTCCCGCACTCCCCGTTCCCGACCATGCGGTCAAACGTGCCCGCACACCGGGCAGTCGGGCCGGCGGGCGATCTGCATCTTGTGCATCTGCATGTCGCGGACGTCCATCACCAGCAGGTGTCCGGCCAGCAGCTCACCGAAACCGGCGATGGCTTTGATCGCCTCCATCGCCGCCAGGCACGCCACCGCGCCCGAGCAGGCGCCGAAGACCGGAAACTGGCGCTTCCATGCCGGCGGGGCCTCGGGGTACAGGCATGCCAGGCACGCCGTGCGGCCGGGGATGATCGTCGTGAGATTCGCGCTGGTGTCGTACATCGCCGCGTCGACGAGCACTTTGCCCTGGCGGACGGCCTGGGCGTTCATCAGGAACCGCTCTTCAAACAGCGGGGCCGCATCGAGCACGAGGTCTGCCTTGCCCACCAGTTCGGCGGCGTTGGCCTCGGTGATGTTGGAGGCGATGGTCTCGACTTCGATGTGCGGGTTGAAATCGAGCAATCGCCGCCGGGCCGATTCGACGCGCGGTTTTCCCAGCCAGTCTTCGGTCATGAGGATCTGGCGGTTGAGGTCGCTGGGCGTGACGTTGCCGCCATGGGCCAGCACCAATCGCCCCACGCCGGCGGCCGCCAGCTCCAGCGCCGCCACGCCGCCCAGCCCGCCGACGCGCGAGATCAGCACCGAGGCGCCCTTGAGTTTCTCCTGCCCGGCCTCGCCGAACTGGGGCGTCCACATCTGCCACTGGTATCGGGCGCGGTCGGTATCGGTCAGCGGGATCGATCTGCCCATGACGGTTCCTTTCGATGACGGGAAGATTGTAGCAAAGCGATCGGTTATCAGCTATCAGCCTTATGCAAGGGGGAAAAGCCGCGGCGGAGGCACTAAATGAAGAAGTAATTCGTTGTGTGAATTACTTCTTCATTTAGGGCCGCGTACCCCCGCCAGCGCAAGTATTCATCAAAAGCCACACAACGGCTTTGATGAATACTTGGTGCCTCCGCCGCGGCTTTTCCCCCCGCGGGTTTACGCAGTTCGTGGTATTGCAATTGAAAATCGTCGCGACTCCCGTTATACCTTCAGGTAACCTACCTCGCACTCAGGATGGACACGGCATGAGTGATCAAAGCGGCAGCGTTCCGGTACCTGCAGCGTCTCCCCCGGCTCGTAATCCCACGGCGTTCTGGGCGCTGGCACTGTCGGTGGCTTCGTTCCTTGTCGGTTACGTGGTGGCCAGGTTCGCCCTGCCCGCGGTGGTCATCATCCGCGGCGAAGGCCAACTGCTGCCGGTCCAGCCCGAGCACCAGTACGCTTTGGCGACGTCGATCGCCCTGGCCCTGATGGCGATTCTGCTGGCCCTGCCGAGTCTCTCGCGCGGACGCGCCCATCGCACCTATGGCCTGCTGGGCCTGGCCCTGTCGATCGTCATGCTGGCCTGGAACGTGCTGCAGATTATCGAGTGGCGGATGAAGGGCTGACGTGGGCACAGGCTTTCCAGCCTGTGGCCTTCACAGCCTAGAAAGGCTGTGCCACCGTCATTTTCTCAGGGCCACCGCCACACGGGGGTGGTTCTGCAGGTCTGTGATGAATCGCGGTTCGCCAAATGCCCCGACGTCCGAAATGATCGCCGTCACCGCGTCGCGCTGGTCGTAGCCGATCTCCATCGCCAGCATGCCGCCGCTTGCCAGCGCGCCCGGCGCGGCCGCGACCAGGCGCTCGATCAGGTCCAACCCCTCCGCCCCGCCGTACAGGGCCATCGCCGGTTCGCGCTGCACTGCCGCTGACAGTTCGGCGCTGTCGGTTACGTACGGCGGATTGGCGGTGATGACGTCGAAGGTCCTGGGCCCGTTCCACTCCGGCGGCAACGCCAGCAGATCGGCCGTCAGCGTCGTCACGCGGTCGCTGACCTTGTGGGCCGTAGCGTTGCGGGCGGCCACGGCCACCGCTGCCGCTGACAGGTCCGTCGCCAGAACACTCGCCTGCGGAGCGTTGGCCGCCACTGCAACGGCGATGCAGCCGCAACCGGTGCAGACATCCCAGAGGCAAGCGTCGCGCCCCAGGCTCTTGATGTGCCCCAGCGCCTGGTCAACGACGATCTCCGTCTCCGGCCGCGGAATCAGCACATCCGGCGTGACGATGAAATCGAGCGAGTAGAACTCCTTTCGCCCGATGAGATATGCGATAGGCTCATGTTCGCCCGCGCGTTTAACCAGGGCGCGAAAGGCCGCCAGTTCGTCAGCTGTGGGCAGGTATTCGTAGCGGGCGTAGAGCTCGATCCGCTTGCACGCCAGCACGTGCCCCAGCAGCACCTCCGCCGACAGCCGCGGGCTGTCCAGACCGGCGCGCGTGAAATAGTCCTTCGTCCAGTTCAGAAGCCGCAAGACCGTCCATGGTTGTTGCTCGGCGCTGTCACCCATGGCCATGGAAGTACCACAGCGGCAAGCACCCTGCAATTGCCAAATCTATTTCTGGATGCTGCGGCGCCGCCAACGGGGAGGAAACTGCTAAGCCGCAAGCGGCGGAATCGACAAACAGCAGAAGTTATGAATTGGCATCTCCCCGTCTTGGGTTTCTAATCCTCTTAATCCCTTAAATCCGCGTAACCTGCCTGCCGGCAGGCAGGTCCCGCACTCCCCGTCCCCGCCTACGGTTTCGAGCGGCGGTTGAGCTGGCGGGCGTGGGCGGTGGGTTTGCCGTAGTGCAGCACCTCGCGGGGGTGGAGCTTCATCGGCTTGTTGTTGTGGAACCATCCGCCGGTGGAGAGTTCCTTGTCGAAGTCGTAGACGAGCATCCCGGCGCGGTTGCGGCCCAGCGTCATGGCGATCGTCGCGTCCGGGCGGGCGACGAAGCTGCCCCAGTGGCTATACGGGGCGCTGGAGTTGTTGGCCACGGCCCACATCCGGTTGTCGGCGCAGCGCGTGGCGACCTGGCGGCCGTTGAGCACGTCCAGGCAACTGGGCCCGGCGCTGCCGGCGTTGTGGAACGAGTGCAGCATGAGGCTCACGCCCAGTCGGCGATAGGCGGCGTAGATCTCGGGATAGCACACGTCGTAACAGATCGCCAGTCCGACGCGCACGCCCTTGATCTGTCGGGTCACCAGGTGGCGCCCGCCGCTGTAGTGATACTGGTCACCGCCGGTACACATGCACTTGTCGTAGCGGTCGGCGATGCGCCCGTCGGGGCCGATCAGGTACAGGCAGTTGGTGGGCTTGTGCTTTGGCCCCAGCCAGTGCGCCGAGCCCAGCACCACCCACAGCCCCAGCGAGTGGGCCAGTTCCTGGATGCGCGCCGTCTGCCGCCGCAGCAGGTCCCAGTCGAAATCGGCGAACGACTTGAAGTTGTGCCCGGCGTACCCCGACAGCGAGGCTTCCGACGTGTGAAACACATCCGCCTGCGCGGCCGTGGCCTTGCGCATGTAGCGACAGATGTAATCGGCGTTGGCGGCGATATCGCCGCCAACGGGGAACTGGCAACTGGCGATTCTTAATAGGGACATGACGTTACTGTACGGACGAAACTGCCAAGCCGCAAGCGGCGGGATCGACCACAGCAGCTACGGGGCGATCAGGATTTTCGCCGGTCGGGTGGAGGAGGGCAGGGCGATCTGCAGAGTGGCGGATTTGCCTGCCGCCAGGGCAGGCAGGCGCGGCATGGCGGCGGCGATGGCGTTGCCTTTCTTGTCGTACAGATCGCAGCGGACGTATCCGCGCGCCAGCGATTCGATGGCCAGTCGCTTCCGCAGCGGCAGGTTGGGCCCCTTGAGCAGCGCTTCCAGCGCCGCGTCGTCGGCGGGGAAGTCTTTGGCGGCTGTCAGGGTCAGTTCCAGCACGAGCGTCTGGTCCTGGCGCGTGAGCTTCTTTTCGCCGACGGTCAGCAACCCTGCGAACGCGGGGGCCTCGGCGGCGATTTGATTGGCGTCCAGCGCCGTCATCCGGTCCGACAGGTCGCCGAACCATGCTCGATAGTCGACGAACAGCGTTGAGACGCCAACCGCCAAAGCGACGATGCCCAGGCTCACGGCTGCGAGCTTGAGTTTAGCCCGCATCGAGAGCGGCTGGGGCGGGGCGGTCGTGCGTGCGGCGGCGACGCGCTGGGTGCTGTGGACGCGTCCGTCGGGCCCGACGACGTAGAGCGTCTGTACCTCTTCATTGCGGCGATACTCCGTGCTGCGGATGGTAGAGTCCAGCGCCAGTCGCTGGGGCGGGTCAAACAGCTCCAGCAGCGACGTCAGCGTTTGGGTGACGATCCTGTCGCCGGGCCCGATGCCCGGCGACAAATGCACCGGCGTGTTGTCGGGCAGGAGGCTGAAGCGGTTGCCATCGATCTCGAGCGAAAAGCTCAAGCCCTGTGCCTTGGCGGTAGCGATCCACTGCAGCAGGTCGCCCCGAGCGTCGGAATTCTGGGGCAGGCGGCCCTCGAAGAGCCCTTCGACGATGAGTGTTCCTTCGACTTTATCGCTCATGCGGGAAACTCCTCAGCGAAGCCCACGACAGACTCCGCGGCGGTCCAGTCCGGGAAGCCTTCTGCCCAAAGCAGTGTGTTTGGCCCGATGGCGCCCTTGCGGATCAGCGCGGAAATGTGAGAAGCCTGCAGCGGTCCCTGCGACTTGCCATTGAGGACATAGAACCAGATAGCCGGTTCGCCCTCGGCCGGTGCCGCCGGGTTGCTTGATCGCTGAACCACGGGCACAGTGCCGTCGCGCCGCGGCAGCAGCGACGGGTCTTTCTGTGGCGGGTTGTTCTGGAGCAAGGCGCTGAGCGGGTCCTGCGCAAGCTGTGGCATGTCGGGGGAGGCGGGCAGACCCATCTGGCGCGTGTCGACGCCGGCGATCTGGTCGTGCGCGTCGAGGCGAGCAGAGGCGTGGCGGCGGAACGCCTCGGTCTTGAGCCGTTCCTGACGCAGTTGCTCGCGAAGCCGGCGACGCTCGTTCTCGGCGAACTCCTGCTGCTGGGCCTGCTCCTTGAGGTTGGGCAGGCATGCCACGATCACGATGCCGATGATGCCCAGAAAGAACCCGCCGGCAGCCCAGCCGCCGACGTTGCGACCTTTGCTTGATGCGATGGCGCCGGCAGTGACAGCGCAAATCAGCAGAATAACCACTTGGCAGGCGAAACCTTCCACAGCACCGCCTCCTCTCTATTGTTCGATTTTGCAGACCCAGACTAAGATGCCAACACCCATTTTCCAAACGCAGTGGCGGAGTCTACCCGCCGGGCCAGAGAAACTCAATAACCAGAAAATTGTGCAGCAGGTGAATCAGCATCGACGGGTAGAGGCTGCCGCTCTTCATGCGCGCCCAGCCCATGAGCATCCCGGCCAGGAACAGGTACGGTGCGCTGATGACGCTGAAATGCAGCACCGTGAACAGCCCCGAGGCCAACAGCAGCGCCCGCCAGGGCCCGATCGCCACCGTCAGCCAGTGCTGCACCAGCCCGCGGAATGCGATTTCCTCGGTGATCGCCGGCAAAATGCACATCACCACCACGATCACTCCGACAGGCAGATCGTGGTAGAACGACATCTCGCTGCGATACGTCTGCGGCAGCAGGCGAAACAACGTTTCGTGCCAGCCATAGTTGATCGCCAGAAGCGGCGCCAGCCCCAACAGCGCCAGCCAGGCCCAGCCGCTGTCGAACCCGATCCGCCGCAACTGCACCAGCAACGCCCGGCGATGAATCGTCGCATAGATGATCGTGGTGACCGTCAAGGCCGCACTGACGAAGTACAGCGACAGGGGCTTGTTCTCGAACAGCCCGTACGCCACGATCGACGTGGAGACGACCACGATGACATAGGTCCAGAACAGCGGCCACACCCGCGGCGCCAGGCGGCTGATGGCGATGCCTTCAGTCATCGCCCGCGCGACCGGGCGCGACAGCACGCTCTCGATATTCTTGTACGGCGCGCCGCAGCCCAGGCAGAAATAGAACGCCGAGACCAGCGTCGTGCCGCAATAGCTGCACGCACCCTGTCCTCCCGCCGGCGGCAAGCGTTCAGCCGCCGCCTCGCGACGCCGGAAAGGCTCTATCGAATGTCCACCCATAGGGCCGGTCCTAAGAAGTCCCGCTGCACTGACCAACCAGCGGAAGTGTATCACAACTGAGCGGTCTGCTCCACGTGGCCCTGGTATTCGCGGAGGTTATCGCTTCACGTCGCCGGCACGCGTCGGTATAGTGCGCAACACCCGCCGAAATTGGAATCGCAATCGCCGTTTCCTGCTATCATAGTGGCCGGAGCAATGGGTCTTAGTCATGGAGCGTTTTGATGTCTGACAAGCAGTGCCGCGTGACGTTTGAACCGCAGGGGCGCACCGTCTTTGTACTTCCGGGCACGACGATCGTCGAGGCCGCCGGACGCGTCGGGCTGACCATTGCCTCGCCCTGCGGCGGCAAGGGCGTCTGCGGCAAATGCCGCGTGCTGGTCTCCAGCGGCGCCTGCGAAGGCAGCGAGGCCTGCCGGCGGTTCTTTTCGAGCGAAGAACTCGCCGCCGGCTGGCGCCTGGCGTGCCAGGGGCGCATCTGCGACGACGCGGTCATCAGCATTCCCCAGTCGTCGCGCCTGGGCGACGTGCATAAGATCCTCGCTGAGGCGCAGGATAAGGCCATCGCCGACGTTCAGCCGGCGGTCCGCAAGATCAGGTTTGAACTGCCCGCCCCCACCATGGACGACCACCGCAGCGACCTGATGCGCCTGCAGGAAGCCGTCGGCCCGGCCAAAGTCAATCTGCGCGTCCTGCGCAAACTCGGCGGCGTGCTGCGGAGCAACGCCTTTACGGGCACAGCGGTTTTCACCGATCATCACCTCGTCGACGTCGAGCCCGGCGACACGACGGGCCAGAGCTACGGCGTCGCGTTCGACATCGGCACGACGACGGTCGTCGGCTCGCTGCTGGACCTCAACAGCGGGGAGGAACTGGCCCTGGCGTCGGACATCAACCCGCAGGTCACCTTCGGCGACGACGTGCTGTCGCGCATCCAGCACGGCGGCACCAGCGCCAAAGGCCTGGGCGAAATTCACGATATCATCATCGCCAAGGTCAACGACCTGCTCGCGCAGCTCTGCCGCGACGCCGGCGTGTCGGCCCAGAACGTGTACGAGGTGACCTTCGCCGGCAACACGACCATGGAGCACCTGCTCTGCGGGATCGACCCCACGCCGCTGGGGGCGGTGCCCTTTGTGCCCGTTCACGGGCGCGGGCTCACCCTGGGCGCCTCGGCTCTGGGCCTGCACGTGCATCCCAATGCCGCGGCGTATGTCTTCCCGATCATCGGCGGGTTCGTCGGCGGCGACACCGTCGCCGGGCTGGTGGCCACCGAGCTGGCCGACCAGAACGGCCCGGTCATGATGGTCGACATCGGCACCAACGGCGAGATCGTGCTGGCCGTCGACGGCAAGCTCTGGGCTGCGTCGACGGCCGCCGGCCCGGCGTTTGAAGGCGCCCGCATTTCCTGCGGGATGCGCGCCAGCGGCGGGGCCATCGAGAAGATCGTCTTCGACGGCGACGTGCATGTCAGCGTTATCGGCAACGTCGAGCCCATCGGCATCTGCGGCAGCGCCCTGGTCGACGTGGCCGCCGACCTGCTGCGGGCGGGCATCGTCACTGCGGAAGGACGCATGCTCAGCGGCGATGAACTGCCTGCCGCTCTGCCTGCCGCCATCGCCGCCCGCGTGCAGACCGGCGACAACGGCCAGGCAAGGTTCCTGTTAGCCGCCAACGGCAACGGCGGCGTGAGCATCACCCAGCGCGACATCCGCGAGCTGCAACTGGCCACCGGCGCCATCCGCGCGGGCATCACCATCCTGCTCCAGCAGGCCGGTCTGACTGCCGCCGACCTCAAGCAGGTGCTGATGGCCGGAGGATTCGGCAGCTTCATCCGCCGCAGCAACGCCCAGCGCATCGGCCTGCTGCCGACGGAGATCGACCGTGAGAAGATCCTTTACGTCGGCAACGCCTCCCTCAACGGCGCCAAGTGGACCTTGGTGAGCACCGCCGCCCGCGAGCGGGCCGAAGATCTCGCCCGCCGCGCCAAACACGTCCAGCTTTCCGAAGACATGAACTTCCAGATGCTCTTCGCCGAGTGCATGATTTTTCCGGAACAGCAGTGAGCAGTGAAAAGTAATCAGTAATCAGTAATCAGTAATCGGTAATCGGTAATCGGTGATCGGTAATCAGAAACCGATCGATGACACAGAGTACCGGTTACGGATTACTGATCCCTGGTTTCAAGTAATACCCCCACAGGGCCGCCACCTCGCGCAGCATGTACCAAGGCAGGCTTTTGAGCAGTTCGCGCTGTGTGGCCGGGACGGTGTAGACTTCCTGCCCCGCTCGCGCGTAGGCCATCTTGATGCGCGGCAGGTGGTAGAAGTGGCTCACCACGAGCACCTGGATGCCCTTACTCTGGCCGAAGATCGCCATGGTATTGTTGACTGTCCGTTGCGTGTCGAGGCCTTGTTCGTCGAGGGCGATGGCGCTTTGCGGCACGCCCAGTTGCATGGCCAATCGCCGCATGCCTTCGGTCTCGTGGACCTCGCCCATGCCAGGCCCGCCGGAGAAGATCAGCGTCTTGACGTACCCGTCGTGATAGAGCTTGCACGCGGCCGTCACGCGGTCGGCCAGGGCGTTGGTGCACTTGCCGCTGGGATAAACGCCCGCGCCGAAGACTACGGCGACGTCCGCCTTTCGACGGTAGTCGCTGTTGCCGAAGAACGCCATCTGCGCCAGGGGCAGCGCCATCGCCAGGGCGGCAGTGACGGCGGCAGAGAGAAACCATCGTCTTGCCCGATACTTCTTGTAGGTGGGTCGAGCCTGGGCGCAAACGATGAATCCAAGCCCCGTCGCCACCACCAGCGAGAACGGCGCCGGCACCGGCGTGTGCAGCGCGCCCTGCCACAGCAGAACGTAAAAGGTTGCAGCATTGATTGCGGCCGCGGCGAGCACGAGCATCGTCAGTGCGATCGTGACAAACCCACGCCAGCGGCCCATGCGAGGAAAGAGCGACCATACGATCAATGCTGCCGCCGCCGGTGCGAGGATGGCGGCGGCTGCCCCCGACCCGATCTGCTGCAGATCGATCCACCAGATGTTTACGCCAAAGCGGTTGTAGATCAGTTCGCCGGCCAGGTTGATCAGCGTGAAGATGCCCAGCCAGAACGCCAGGACCTGGGCGATCGTGCGCCAGCGAGGGTTGCGGCACGGGGGGAGGGCATTCTGTTCCATGAGCGATTGCTCCGCTTGTAACGAGTAATCAGTAATCGGTAATCAGTGATCACAGAATCGCGACTACCGATTACCGATTACTGGTTACTGATTACTTCTACGTAATCGTTATCATCCGCTGCAGCGCCACACGCGCGTCGGCGGCGATGGCGGGGTCGACCGTCACTCGGTTTCGCAGCTCACCTTGCGCCAGGCCGTCGAGGATCCACAGCAGATGCGGCAGGTCGATCTGGGCCATCTGCACGCACATGGCTGCGGCTGGGGCGAGCGTTCGGATGAAGCAGTCCTGGCGCCGCTGGGCCATTCGGTTGACCAGGTTGCTCTCGGTGCCGATGGCCCAGGCGCTGCCGCCCGGGGCGGCGGTGACGGCCTTGATGATCCGTTCGGTGCTGCCGGCCTCGTCGGCCAGTTCCACCACCTCGCGGCGGCACTCCGGGTGTACGATGACGCGAATGCCCGGATGCGCCGCCCGCACGTCCTTGATGTGCTGGGCGCGGAAGAGCTGATGCACGTAGCAGGCGCCTTTCCAGAGGATGAACGTCGCGCGCCGGACTGCGGCTGTATCGAGTCCGCCACTGGGCTTGAGCGGGTCGTAAACGGCGCAGGCGTCCGGGCCGAAGCCCAGGGCGGCGGCGGTGTTGGCGGCGAGGTGCTGGTCAGGGATCGCCAGGATCTTGTCGGCTCCGGCCCCGCCCTGGGCCGCCGGTCGCAGCGCCCACTCGAAGACGCTTCGCACGTTGCTCGACGTGCAGCAGGCCCCGCCGCAGCGGCCGGTGAGGGCCTTGATGGCGGCGGTGGAGTTCACGTAGGTGATCGGGACGATCCTGGCCTGGTGGCACAGCCTTTCCAGGCTGTGTGAATCCACAGGCTGGAAAGCCTGTGCCACCGCGGCGGAAAGTTCCTCCATCGCCTCGGCGACGGCGGGTTCTTCGGCCATTGCGGCCATCGCGCAGCCCGCCCGCATGTTGGGCAGCAGCACCGCCTGCTGGGGCGCTGAGAGGATGTCAGCCGACTCGGCCATGAAGTGTACGCCGCAGAAGACGATGAACCTGGCCCGCTGCTGCGAGGCGGCCTGCCGGGAGAGTTTGAGGCTGTCGCCGATGAAATCGGCGAACTGGATGATCTCATCGCGCTGGTAGTGATGGCCGAGAATGCACAGATCGGCGCCCAGCTCGCTCTTGCGGGCGGCGATGCGCGTGACCAACTGCTCGGCGGACAGTTGGGCGTAAATCGGCGGCAGGTCCTGCTGGATGCTCATAGCTTCATCCTACCGCACCGGCGAGTCCGTGGCACAGGCTTTCTAGCCTGTGACGGTGCCGGGGGGATGTCCCATCAGCCACAGCCTGGAAAGGCTGTGCCACTACTTTTTGCGCAGGCGGCCCAGCATTTCATCGAGTTCGGGCATGCGCAGCACTTTGGTCGCCAGGTACAGCACGCCCAGGCCTACCGTAACGCCCGCTATCGTCGCCAGCCAGGGTCGGTACAGCCCGCCGGCGGCCAGGGCCCACAGAAGACCATAGATCGCCGCGACCATCGCGGCGGTGGCCACGACCGACTTGAGAATGCTCAAGGCCATCTGCCGGTCGCCGAAAGACCCGATGCGTCGGCGCAGCGCCGCGGCCAGCAGCACGGTCGTCAGCACGGTCGTCAGCGAGATGGACAGGCCAAACGAGCGCGGGCCAAGTTGCGGTATCCAGATCAGCATCGCCAGGAGGCTGGCGACGCTGAAGACGGTCAGCACCACGGCGATTCTCAGCGGCGTGCGGGGGTCTTTGAGGGCATAGAACGCGCGGGTCAGGATCGGATACATGCAATTAGCCCAAATTCCCAGCGAGTACCACTTCAGGATCGCCGCGGCGCGCAGGGCGTCATCGTGCGTGAAGTTGCCGCGCTGGAAGAGAAAGACCATGATCGGTTCGGCCAGCACGAACAGCCCCGCCCCGGCCGCGAACCCTTCCAGAAACGACAGGCGGATCGCGCGGTTGACGCTCTCGCGCAAAGCCGGCAGATCATTGCGCAAGGCATAGCGGCTCAGCAGCGGAAAGATGGTCGTCGCCAGCGACATCGCCAGCACGCCCATGGGCAACTGATAGAGCCGCCGCGCCGTATCGATGCGCACCACGTCGCCTTCCCAGAGCGGTTTCTTGAGGATCTGCCACCCGAACATTTCCAGATAGGGCGAGGTTGATTTGGCCTCCATCACCCACCCGATCACCATCTGAAGCAGCTCGCAAAATTGCAGGAAGCCCAGGCCTATCAGGGCCGGCGCCATCAGGCGCAGCACCGTGGCGATTCCCGGTTCGATCGGTCGCAGGCGCAGGACAATCGCCAGATTGCTGCGCTTGAGCAGCCAGAACACCCCGATCAGTTGCACCAGCCCGGCCACGGGCACGCTGGCCGAAACCAGCAGCAGTGACGATGGGACCGAGGCGATCAGCTTCAGCCCCGCCACCGCCGCGGCGATCTGGAACAGGTTCAGCAGGATCGGCGCCACGGCGGGATAGACAAAATGCCCGCGGCAGTTCAAGGCGGCAGAGCCCATCGCCAGCAGACAGACGGTGACCATGAAGGGCAGCATGATGACCGTCATGGTCAGCAGCAGTTGGAGGTCCGGCTTCGGCGAGGCCCACGCCCACACCAACAGCCCTGCCGAAACCACCACCGCTGCGCCGCAGAGCACTACCGCGGCCAGGGCGATGAAATTGCTCAGCAGCAGCCGGGCCTTCTCCAGCCCGCCCTTTTCGGCGACATCGGAAAAGACCGGAACGAACGCCGCCGAAAGAGCCCCCTCGCCGAAAAGGCGACGGAAAAGATTGGGCACCATGAAGGCCACGCGAAAGGCGCTAGCCGCGCGGGTGGCGCCCAGGGCGGTGATGGCCATGTCGCGAAACAGCCCGCTGACGCGCGAGAGACTTGTCAGGGCGGCCACGATCTTGGCCGCTCCGAAAAAGTGTTCGCGCTCGCGATGGTGTTCTTGCTGCTGCTCGTTCACGGCAGGGGATTATGCGTCATCGCCGTGGCGGATGCCACGCGAAAAGACCGCCTGTCTTGCTTTGTTAGCGGTCGAGCTTGCTCGATGGGGTTGTTTCCCTGACGGAGTAACGCGCGGGGTGAGCCCCGCCGCTAACCCAACTTCCGCAGTTATAGATTTATGCAGATTATTTTCGGTCGATTTGTGCAGGAATGGCGGTGCAATGGCGGCATTCTGCTACCCCAAAGGGTCTTTTCACTTGTTTTGGATCCGATC